>JAHDGD010000051.1 GCA_020627825.1 Saprospiraceae bacterium | reverse complement strand
TTTGCAGATTACGTAGTACGAAGATTGTCATTATTTAAAGTAGGGTAGTGGGCTTACGCCCGAAGGGTTTACATTCATGACATTAATCTTTGGTTTAACGTATGGTAATTATAGGTATTTAGTTCAAAAAATATCTTGAGATACAATGAGAATGGTCGTTTGCAGATTACGTAGTACGTGAATTCAAAAACCAAATGCAACTTTTAGAGAGAAATATAGTATACCATTTATAAACCAAATGGTACTTTTCCTGTTAACCCATATTTTTTGACACTTCGATTCACTTTTTGGGCCCCAGCCCTATCCTCAATATACGCACTTATTCTCCAGTATGTTATTTTCCGGAATTGCTATTCTGTCACACCATAATCCAGTTGTATTTTGGACAATAGAATAGGTATAATACAATTAATATGGAATTTAACAAATACCGTTTCTTTAAATAAATTCTTAAGTACATAAATATTATGCGTTTATATATATTAATAATTATATATATAAAAAATCTTTAATATATAAATAATTGATTGTAATTTTACGGTGCGGAAACAAGTGTTTTGACTTCAACCGCGCAATTACCGATTTACGAGATTCGATTGAATCTCAAACCTGAAATAGACCTGAATGCGTGTATCTGCACGTAGTAAATTGGTTGTGGAATAAGAAAACTACACAATGAACAACGTTCATTTTCCTATTCTATCGCTTTGATATCATCTTGATTGAAAAATCAAATAGCAAATGATGGTGTCTTGTCTAATTTACTTGAATTTAAAAATTATTAATCCCTTCTTAACGAAGGAACCTTAAATCAGTAATCTTTTTATTATGAAAAAGAATTTATACAAGGCTGGGAGCGTTTTAATGCTCTTCTTTACATTTTTATCTGTATCTTTTAACAGTGCTGTTGCTCAAGGACTCGATTGTCCTGCAGATTTGGAAGTAGAAGCTACAGCTTTAAATGGTGGTTGTTTTGCGACTGTTGAATTGATCGCAACGGAAGTTCTAACATGTGCTAATCCGAATCCAATGAATGATTCGCCTTTTGCAGCAGACAATAATAGTCTAGACGCTTCTGGTGATTATCCTGTTGGAGTTACTACCGTAAATTTTTCAACATGTGATGGTGCAAATACTTGTTCTGTAACAGTTACAGTTACTAGTCCAGCTCCTGTGTGCGCTGTAAAAGATACCGTTTTGCATCTTGATGCAATGGGGGTGGCAAGTCTTACAGCGAACGATGTTGATGATGGTAGTTCTGAAGCTTGTATGAATGCTTTAACGTTCGCTTTGTCTCCTTCAACTTTTACGTGTGATGATATAGGAGATGTTGTTGCTCAATTCACTGCAACGGATACGGATGGACAAATGTGTGTTGCTGAAGTTACAGTAACAGTAGTGGATACTTTTCCTCCTGTATTTAATCCTGCAATGCCAATAGTTTATGTTGATGAAATGGGAACAGTTACTGTAGATAGTTCTGATGTTGATGCTGGAAGTACAGATAATTGTGGACCTTATACATTAACACTAGCCGATAATGTTCTAGATTGTTCCGCGATAGTTGCAGGCGCTGATGTTATGGTTACGCTGGAGGATAATTTTGGAAATACAACAGAGGAGTTGGTTTCGGTTACTGTACTTGATACGTTTCCTCCACTTCCAACAATGCTTACTTCTATTTTTGTACAATTGCCACCTGAAACTTGTGATACAGCATTTGTTTTTGATTATCCTGAAATTACAGATAATTGTGATCTTGCGCCAGTTGCTACACCTGCAACAGGAAGTCCTGTAAGCGGTGATGTTTTTACAATAGGTGTTACAGAAGTATCTTTTGTTGCAACAGACGAATATGGTAATGAAGCGACATATAGTTTTGATATTATTGTTGAAGAATTTCAAGCAGGTGCTTTAACTTGTCTTACGAATATAAACTTGTCCATAGATTCTGAAACGTGTGTTTCTTCCTTAACACCTGCTATGGTATTGACAACGGATATGATTGGTTGTCCAGATAGTTGTACAATCACTATCATGGATGAAAATGAAAATATTCTTCCTAATGTATTTACGAATGCAGATGTAGGATTATCTTATATGTATCAAGTATGTTGTGGGGATAACTGTTGTATGGGTACTGTCTTTGTAGAAGATAAAACCCCACCTCAAATTGTATGTACTAGTGACACCATTACATGTGGAGACTTTTTAAATTTCCCTTTCCCTGACGTAACTGAAAATTGTACGAATGTTACATTTACTTTATTGAATGAAACAATCGAAGAGGTTGATTGTGATGATCCAGAATTACAACAAATTATCACAAGAGAATTTCAAGCAACGGATGATGCAGGGAATGTAAGTAATGTATGTTCTCAACAATTAGCTATTAGAAAATTTGATATAGGTACAATCGAGCCTCCTGTTAATCAACTTATCCAATTGGAATGTGGATCTACTTATCCTATGGATGATCAAGGACGTCCGAATGTTGCTTTCTATGGAGGTCCTACTTTAAATGGACAACAAATAGCCATCGATCAAGCTCTTGTATGTAACTTATACGTAGGATTCGAAGATCAAGTCATTACAACAGGATTCAATTCATTTTCGATCGTTCGTACATTTGAAGCGACTGTATGGTATTGTGGTCAAGATACTTCTGCTCAATATGTTCAAGTATTTGAAGTAGGAGATAACTTAGGTCCTATCATAACGTGTTCACCTGACTTGACTTTCAGTGCTGATATATTTGATTGTGGATCAAGTATAGAACTTCCTGCATTGAATATAGAAGATATTTGTGGCTCAGTGAAAACAGTATCAGTCCAATATGAAGGTGGATTTATTGATGGAAATGGAGGTATAGCTGATCTACCTTTGGGGACATCAACCGTTACGTATACGGCTCTTGATACTGAAAATAATAGTTCGACATGTAGTTTTGAAGTTACAGTTCTTGATGACGTACAACCTGTTCCAGTATGTGATCAATTTACAACTGTTAGTTTGACAAATGAAGGAAGTGCAATTGTGTATGCGGAAGAATTTGACGATGGAAGTTTTGATGCGTGCGGTCCTATTACGTTCTCGGTAAGAAGAATGAATCCATCTTGTGATTTAAGTGATAATGTATTGGGTGAGTCGATTACATTCTGTTGTGAAGATTTAGGTGAAGAACATATGGTTGTTTTACGTGTTACGGATGAGAACGGTAATTTCAATGAATGTATGGTGACTGCAGAAGTTCAAGATAAAACGGCACCAATATTAGTGCAAGGATTACCTGATATAACAGTTTCATGTGATTTTCCATTTAATCAAGATGATACAGAGCAATTCGGTACGATTCAAACATCAATCGATGCAGTAGAAGAAATTATTTTGACATCTGATATCGTTGAATTTTCAGGTCCGGCATTTGATGGATTGGTACTTGGAGGTTGTTTGGAATTAATGTCTGATGAATTTAGCTTTGAAAATGTGAATTCATGTGGAATTGGTACAGTAACGCGTATAATCACGTATTCTAACGCTCAAGGATTAACAGTTTCAGATGTTCAATTTATTACGTTTGAAAATCCTGATCCATTTGACATCAACGATGTAGCTTTCCCTCAAGATATTACGTTATTCAATGTATGTGACTTAGAGAACATTCCAGTTACTATGCCTGTGTTCACAGAAGATGTATGTGATCAAATTGGGATTGATGTAGAAGATAAAATTGTGGATAATAGCAATGGAGGACAAGCTTGTTTTAAAATCTTTAGAACATTTACGATTGTTGACTGGTGTCAAAACATCAATGGAACATTCGACCTTATCGAAGGTACTCAAGTGATTGAAGTGAATAATATCATTGCTCCTGAAATTACAGAAGGATGCGAGTCTGTATCTATCTGTAGTTACGATAATGAGTGTGGAGATGCATTTATAGAATTGGGAATTGATGCAACAGATGATTGTACACCAGCTGAATTTATCACATTTAGTTATATGATTGATGCTTTTTCAGATGGTACAATTGATATTACAGGATCTTCTAAAGACGCTAGTGGTGAATACCCTGTAGGTTTGCATACTATCTATTGGTCAGTTCATGATGAGTGTGGAAATGAAGATGTATGTTCTTATACATTTGAAATAGAGAATTGTAAAGTGCCTACTCCTTATTGTCTAGATAATTTAACAGCAGGTCTTACTCCAATGGATTTGGATGGTGATGGTGAAGTTGATACGGAAATGATCATGATTACTCCTGACTTTTTCGATGCTGGTTCTTTCCACGTATGTGGAACTCCGGTTCAACTAAGCTTCAGTGAGAATGTAAACGATACAGAGCGTGTTTTTGGTTGCGAAGATTTAGGTGAACAGCCGATCGAATTATGGGTGACTGATGAAAATGGAAATCAAGATTTCTGTGTAACAAGTGTTGTGATCCAAGATAATAACGATGTTGATTTCTGTACGGAAATGTTACTATTTGATATTACAGGAACTGTGAAGAAAGAAAATAACGAGGATTTAGTAGATGTAGAAGTTTCACTTGGAGTTCCTGAGTTATTAGAATTCACAAACGAAGACGGATATTATAGCTTCCCACAAATGCCTTTGGGCAATGAATACATGGTGAGCGTAACTAATGACTTCAATCCAACTAATGGAATAACAGTTGCAGATATTATATTGATTCAGAAGCATATTTTGGGGCTTGACCCATTAACTTCTCCTTATAAACTTATTGCAGCTGATGTTGATAATTCACAAAAGATTAATGGTCAAGATATTTTACAAATTCGTAAACTATTACTAGGACATTATGATAATTTCCCTATGAATGAAAGCTGGAAATTCATAAATGCAGATCAAGTATTTATAGATCCTTCAAATCCATGGTTTGATGATATTAATGAAGAATTATATATACCAAATTTAAATCAAAACATTATTGCAGATTTTATTGGTGTAAAAGTTGGTGATGTGAATGAATCGGCTAGTAATGATGTTACTGGTGGTTCGATTGATACGCGTAATAATGTATACTATACATTGTCGATTGATGCTATCGATATGGAAGCTGGACAAGTTATGGATGTCATTCTGAAGCATGATCTAGAGCAAAGTATTGAAGGACTACAATTAGGTTTTGAATATGATGCCGACGTAGTTGATGTTCTTGACTTGATAATCGATGGATCGCCTGCAACAGATGCGCAGTTTAAAAAGATGGATGATGGAATTCGAATTCTCTTGACTGATCAAGAATTACAACAGTCAATTGCTTTAAGAGTAAAGGCAAAAAGAGCAACTTCGAAAACAACTATTGAGTTGAATGATGCAGTATTTATGAATTTGGCTTACGCCCAAAAAGAAGGTGAAATGAAAGTTTCATTACTGGAACAGGTCGAAGATGTGATACAGAATGTAGATTTTGAATTAGCTCAAAATGAACCAAACCCTTGGATGAATAGGACAACTATTACGTTTAATAGTCCTGTTGAAAGTGCAGGTGTATTTAGGGTAATGGATACAAATGGTAAAGTGGTGTTGTCTAAATCTGTTCAATGTACTGTTGGTACAAATACATTGACAATAGGTCATGAAGAAATGCCTTTAAGTGGTATTTATTACTATGAGGTGAAAATAGGAGATACTAGACAAATGAGAAAAATGATTCTTATCAAATAGAGATAATGTGCAAATAGTCTGACATTACTTTGAAGACGAAAATTATTATGTTAATGGAACAGGTTGTATGGTAAATGCAACCTGTTTTTTTTTATTGTTTTTTTTAACCCGCATTATGTAATTGAACTTTATGATGGGATCTAAAAGGCTAAACAAATATTAATTTTTGTGAAGGAATCATAGTTGCCACTATAGTGAGTGGGTAAAACCTGGCGTAGCCTTTATTTCAAATTCAGTTTAGCTTATAATAGCTTTTCTATTGCATAATGGGGGATTAAATTGATACGCTGATTTTCACGATATGTGTTAAGATATGTGTTATTTGTGTCATTTTTAAATGAAATACTGTTGCAAATAGTGTTTCATTGCTTGAATTGCACTATTTTGCGGACAAATAATATTCTTTTCATGCAGACAGTCAAGTTTTCGAAAGTAGACCCCACTGAATTTTTCAAGATTACGAGACACCGTGTTAACCAATATTTTAAGAAAAACAATATCGCCAAAACTGGTAACTACAAGATTTATATTAAATCATTTGTTATGTTGTCAGCGTATTTGGTTCCTTACATACTGATGTTGTCAGGTGTCATTTCAGGATGGTGGACGTTGCTTGCATATGTTGTTATGGGATTGGGAACTGCAGGAGTTGGATTATGCATTATGCATGATGCGAATCATGGTACTTTTAGTAAACATAAGATCGTCAATAGATTGATGGGGTATACATTGAATATGATAGGAGGGTCCTCATTTACATGGAAAGTCCAACACAATATTTTACACCATTCTTTTACGAATATTTATGAGCTTGATGAAGATATTGATGATAAAGTGCTGCTGCGTTTGTCACCTCATGGAAAAAAGAGGTGGTATCATCGTTTTCAGCATATTTATGCTTGGGCATTATATGGACTTGCAACAGTCTCTTGGATCTTAATAAAAGATTTTAAACAGTTAGTTCATTATAACAGAAAAGGCATAACAAAAGATACTGGATTTAATCCAGTTGCGGAAACAATAGCATTAATTCTGACTAAGATTTTGTATATAGCATTAATCATTGTTGTACCAGCAATAGTTGCTGCAAAGTGGTATATTATTTTATTGGGATTTTTAATACTTCATGTAGTAGCTGGTTTTTTCATTACAGTTATTTTCCAATTGGCGCATGTAGTGGAAGGTGCTGATCATCATCATTTTCAAAAGGAACACGAACTTGATAATACATGGGCTTTACACCAATTGTCTACCACTGCTAATTTTTCGAATAAGAATAGAGTGTTAACATGGTTAATAGGTGGATTGAATTATCAAATTGAACATCATTTATTTCCGAATATTTCGCATATTCATTATCCTGAAATTTCAAAAATTGTAAAGAAAACTGCACAAGAATGTGGATTGAAATACAATGAGTTTGTGTCAATTTTTGGTGCTATGCGTTCTCATGCTCGTATGCTCAAGCAAATAGGTGTAGCTTAAGTAGCCTAATTTCCTTTTTCTTTTTTTGGGGCTTAAGCCCAAAAGAATTCTTCTGTTTAGTAGAGCGTTTACTATATTTTTCGAGAAATGTTTAGTGTCCAGTTGTAACGAATGGATAAGTATCGAATTAAGATCACTAAGCAGATCGATGCAAGAATATTGATGTTTTCAAACACTGAAATCTTTGATAAAAGCATGTAAAAGATACCGCCAATCAAACAAGCAGTTGCATAGATTTGACCACGGAAAATTAAGGGTATTTCATTCGCTAAAACATCTCTTATCACACCTCCGAAACAAGCTGATACTACACCCATGATCAAACAAATAGGGTAGTCTAGATTATATGTTAAGCCGATATTGATGCCTATAATTGTAAAAAGACCAATCCCTATTGTATCAAATAAAAACATACTTTTCTTCAATTTAATAATGCGTGAAGTAAAGCAATACGCAAGGATATAGCCAATGAGAATTGCGTAGAAATACTTCATATCTGTAATCCATCCTACGGGAAGTCTGCCTATTAATATATCTCTTATCGTTCCGCCTCCAATAGCTGTAACAAACCCAATCACCAGTGCACCAACTAAGTCGAACTTTTTGTCAATCGCTGTTACAACACCTGATATAGCGAATACCATTGTCCCAAGAAGATCTACAATTAATACCCAACTCATAATGAGAATTTAATTTCCCGTAAAGATGCATTCTTCATAAAGAAAGAACAATAGAAGATTTAAATACTGAGTAATTCGTTTTTAGAAGTAGAACTATATTTATTTGTTTAAATCCGTATCATGCTTTAGACAATTTATTCCGAGCATAAACTACGTCAAAATCAACGCTTCGCTGGCGTTTTCAGATTTACCATAGCGATGTTATGATAACCTTTCAAAAACGTTTGATTTTCTAATGTTTTCAGGCCTCATAATAAAGCTCTGTTGCATAATTCGGGTTTAAATGCTGCTGATTTTTTTAATTGATCTTTTATGTCATGTTGAAGGTAGTTCTTTGCAAAACTGAGTTTCAGTTATTTCATCATATTTTAAAGTAGAAAGTTTCTTCTGATTCTTTTTGAAAGGATTATTTTTATGATTATTTATTAAGAACTATATGGAGATTGTTAAGACATCGATTGAATGGGCTAAAGCCGAAGTGTTTTCTTCTCAAGTTACAATCTTATTAGGTGTTCTTATTGTGTTAGGAAGTTTGGGATTTTGGCACTGGGGGAAGACAGATGTTGCAAGAGGTTTTGTTCTACCTTTGTTGTCAGTAGGTGTTTTAGCTTGTGTTATAGGTATAAGTTTTTATGTCACAAATTCTAATCGTATTAAAAATTTTGAGACTGCATATAAGCTAGACCAGAAAGAATTTATTGAATCCGAATTGCTTCGTACGCAAAAAACAATTAATGAATTTGACGGAATTGTTTTTAAAGTGATTCCTTGTTTAATGATGTTTTGTGCACTATTAATTGTTTTTGTTGATAAACCAATATGGAGAACGTGGTGCATATCCATTCTTCTTTTGTTTTTATTGATTATGCTCATTGACGTCAATGCAAAAGCACGTATACAACATTACCATCAGGAGTTAGTACATTCAAAGAATTAATAGTTCTATTCAAATTCTAAATTGTGGGATAAAATGTCTCTTTAATACCTTACATTCTAAAATGGCGGACAAATTCTTTTATAATAGGTGATTCCTTCCTTGGAAAATTTCGAATTTGCTAAGTCTATTCTTCAGTATTATTAGTCGAACTCACTTATTTGAAATTAGAGTGTATAACCAACAGGTTAAAATTTAATTAGATTTAGAAATTTCCAAATAAAAAAACCTTCAACTATAAAGATAGTTGAAGGTTTTTTGCTCACATTTTTATAGGATAGATTCCTTTTATGCGCTATAGGTTATAATTTGCAAAGCTTCTCGTTAATTTAATGAAGGAGCAATAGGGAAATCTACAGGCACTTCAGTTGTTCTATGAAGGTAATTTGTAATAGTAATTTCACCAACTTGGTTAATTGTATCCATCAAATTTTCTTTCGTCCAACCTGCATTAAAGAATTCAGCTAATACATCTTCATCAGTCGCTCCTCTATTTTCAGTAATATTTAAAGCTAGTTTTGCTAATGAATCAAGTTTCGAATCAAAAGTTGCTCTTCCAGATCTTAATTCAACAATCTGTTCAGGAGTGAATCCATTCATTCCTGCAATCGCTGTGTGCGCTGAAAGGCAGTATTGACATTTGTTGAATTCACTTACAGCTAAGTTAATGACTTCTTTTTCTCTTGTTTTGAGCGATGATTTAGCATTCGCGAAATCAAGGAAGTTTTTAAGCGCATTGTCACTTGAAGCTAAAGTCGCATATAGATTTGGAACAAATCCGACTGCTTTTTCTAGATTATCAAAAATTGCTTGATTCGTTTCACTAACTTCTTGTCTTGTTGGTACAGTAAATGTTGCCATAATATTTTTAATTTAAGGTTATGGGAAATATTTCCCTTTTCATACTTCAAAGTTCATACATTAAAGTCCTTTAATTAATGTTTACACTTCCTGAGAAAAGGTATATTTTTCCTTTTCTTGATAATTTGGGTTTAATTTGGGTGTCTGTGCGGTGATACAATTTGTTTTACAGTTTTAGTATGGCCATAAATAAAAAAAGGAGATGCTTGCATATCAAGCATCTCCTTTTTATCGTGATCATTTTACCATTTTAAATGGTATGAGTTGTTATTTTGTCACTGTCAGGCTGTATTTGTCAGTAGGATTTAGCGGGCAAAAATATTCATATTCTCCAGCTTCTAATGTCACAATACTTGTAAGCGAGCTTTTGCCATTTGCTACGGGAGCTTTAACATAAGCAGTTTGAATATGATTGGAAGGGTCGTATTTACCTTTAGGGACAAGTACGAATCCTACTTCATGATCAACTCCTTGGTTTATAATATTGAATTGGTACTTTCCTTCCTTTAGTGAAAGATTTTTTGTCTTAAAAATACCAGGTGCCTGAATGAAGTCAATCGTTTGATCCTTTCCTATTACTGTAAGACTATATTTTGGTGTAGGATTTAATGGACAGAAATATTCATATTCTCCTGCTTTTAAAGAAACTATATTCGACATAGAATTTGATCCATTAGCAACAGGTGACTTAACGTAAGCGTTTTGTATGTGATTGGATTGGTCATATTGCCCTTTGGGTACTAGGACAAAACCCACTTCGTGATTTACGCCTTCATTGATGATGTTGAATTGATAAGATCCTTCAGTTACTGTTAGATTGGTTTCATTGAAAGCTCCTTTAGTTTGTGTGAGATCAATTTGCTCAACTTGCGCTGACAGTTGGAAAAAACTTACCAATACGAATAAACTTGTTAATAATTTTGACATGTACTTATGATTTAATTTAAAAAAAATGTTCGATGCAAAATTGCGATAGCTTTTCCTTGAAACGAATGGATATTTTACCTTTAAAAAGGTATATTATTCCTTTCTCAGTCAGAATTCGTGTTAACTTGTTAATCTTATGGATTTAAAGGACTTTGGATTTTGACCTGTGTGTTTTTTGAAAAATTTAGAAAAATGACTTGATTCTTTGTAACCGAGTTCCATTGCGATTTCATTGGTGGTGAGATCTGAATGAAGCAATAGTCTTTTAGCTTCCAGTATAATGCGTTCATTGATGATTTCGAGCGGACTCTTCTGAATCAGTTTTGAAAATAAATTTGAAAGTGTTTTAGGTGATTTATATAGTAATTGAGCGTAGTCTTTTACTTTGTGCAAGGATTTGAAATGTTTTTCTACCAATAGATTGTAGGCTCTTATAAGATCCATTTGCGGATCAGAGATTTCAGCGTTTATTTTGTCCTTTTTAAGTAATCTAGTTGAAATGATTAATAATCTTTTGAGCAACGAGCGCAACATTTCACCTTGCAAAGTATCTTTTTCACTAAAGTCCTTTAAGAATAATTCTTCCAATATACCAAATTGATGTTGATCTTCTTCACACAGTTTGATCACTTGAGGTTGAGCAGATCCAAAAAATAAGAATCCATTGCAAGAAACTTGGTCATCATGGGTTTGTATGCAGAAAAATTGCTTATTGAAAACAAAGGCAATTAATCCATTATTTCCTTTTGGGATTTCCATAACATTTAATGGTGTACAGAAAACTACTTCGTTTTTTTGAAGTGTTAATTTGTAGTCATCAATTTTTATATCGATCGGCTCCTCTTTGCTCCATATGATTTTATACAAACCTTTTTCATGAACTAATTCCTGTGAAGGATCACAAGTGAAAGAAGTTAAAGTAAAATTATCTTCATCTTTAAAACTGGAGTATGTGTGTTTCAATGTAAAACATTTATTGTTAGTTAAGAATAAGAGAGAGCAATTCTAGAACTGAAAAAATATGTAAGTGTTTTATGAAATTCAATAAATAATCCAGATTTCACACTCAAAGACATTTATTTGTAATACTATTACAATTTAAAATGCGTATAATTCTTTTGGGCTTTAAGCCCAAAAAAATATAATTGCTATAGAATAGTATTTTTCGTTCTATCCTGTTATCGTTACCATTTTAGATCTACTATGTTAGTGTTTTGTGATGATTATGCAAGAACAATTGTTATGATAAAATGGATTAATATAAAGAAATGAAAGTAGAGTTAAAGACTATTCCCACTGACCGAGTATTTCTTCGACCTATTACAGTAAGTGATCAAGAATTTATTTACAAAGGTCTTTCACATCCTGATGTCATTAAATATTATGGAGTTCATTTCGAAAGTTATGAAGCAACAGCAGAACAAATGCGATGGTATGCTGAGGAAGCGCAATATTGGTGGGTGATATGCATGAAAGAAGGAATGAAATTGGCAGGAGCAGTTGGTTTAAATGATGTTTCAAAAGTGCATAAGAAAGCAGAAATCGGTATGTGGTTGTTACCAGAATTTTGGGGACAGGGAATTATGCAAGAAGTCATGCCATCTATATGTTCTTATGGATTTCAAGAGCTCGATTTAAATAGGATAGAAGGATTTATTGAGTCAAATAATTTGCAATGTAAAAAGGCAATGTCCAAATTGGCTTTTGATTATGAAGGCACGATGCGTTCTTGTGAATTTAAAGATGGTCAATTTATTGATGTTGATATATATGCAAAAATTAAGGAGGAATCATAAGGTGATTTTGATTTTAACCCGCATACTATAATGGATTCTCTATTGCAAAATGCGGGTTTACCATAAAATATTTAGTGTATCAATGCCTAGATACTTGGTAATTCGTATAAATACTGCACTTTTGCATAAAAAATAAAATATGAAATATTGGTTGTTAAGTTTTCTTATAACTCTATTGACTTTTAAGCTGTCCGCTCAAAATATTAATTTCGACCTCATGAGTCCACAACCAATGATTCAAGAAGTCTATGATGGATCTGTACATATTGTTGATCTTAATAGCGATGGATTTAATGATATTATCCAATCGGGACAAGGTGAGGATCTTTCTGGTGCGAGTGCAAGACCTATTGTGTTTTTGAATGACGGTACTGGTCAATTCATAGAAAAAGAACAGAATTTTGAGAATTATTTTACACTAGAAAAGATATATTCAGCTGATTTTGACTCTGACGGAGATGTTGATATTCTTATTACCGCGATTAATAGAGCAGACCTATATATTAATGACGGAAATGCAAATTTCACACTTGATGATTCAAATAATCTTGAGCCAACTGATTTTGGGAATGTTATTATAGGTGACATAGATGGAGATGGAGATGAAGATGTTGTGCAATTCGGAAGAGAAATGAGCAATAAGCTTTTTAATGTATTGCACATAAACGATGGTACAGGTAGTTTTCAATCTATGAAAAATGTTGTTTTTCAAAATTTAGCTTTTTCTCAAATTGCCTTTATTGATCTTGAAGGTGACGGTGATCTTGATGTGGTTTCTTCAGGAAAAGATGAAGCAGATGTTACCCAAACTATTTTTTACGAAAATGATGGTTCAGGGCAATTCACACAACTGAGTTCAAATGGAATTGAACCATTCTCAGCTGATCAGTTTAGTGTGGGCGACATAGATAATGATGGCGATGAAGATTTACTGTTTTCAGGATTTTCGGATCAAGCCATGACACAAACTCTACTATATTTGAATGATGGTACGGGCTTATTTGAAGAGAAAACTGATACTCCTTTTCCAGATGTTTTTGCAGGGAACAATGGAATGTTTGATTTCGATGATGATGGAGATTTAGATGTTTTGATAATGGGGTCTGGACAATTTGGAATTCCAGATATATACACCATCATATTTGAAAATAAGGGAGGGAATGATTTTATTGCTGCTGATACGCTAGGTGGCGAGTATATACCTTCCTTTGCAATTGGTGATCTTGACGGAGACGGTAAAGAGGATCTTATTATTCAAGGATTTGTTGATGATACGAATGTATACATGAATCAATCCACTATATCTTCTAATAAGGAAATAGCCTTTATTGATATTTCAGTAATTCCCAATCCTAGTTCAGGTGATGTACACATAAGTATGGGGAATAAGGGATTCGAATCTATTGTTGTATATAATGCAGTAGGACAAATGGTATATTCTGATCGATTGAATGTAAATGATCAAAGCTTTTTTCTAAATATGGAACTAGCGGAAGGAATGTATACGCTTCTTTTGTCAGGTCCTCAACTAAAAGCTGTACAACATCTTGTTATTCAGAAATAGTGGATTAAAGCGGTTTTGGTGATGTAATTGCATATTGAGATGTAAAAAGCAGCAATATACATAGGAACATCATCCCTTATAAGGAAAAAGATTGTCGAAGAGCTTTTTTTGGGCTCGAGCCCAAAAAATATATAGAAAATAGCTTGACTATCTAAAAGGTTGTTAATGAATTGTAAACGATTTTTTACTTTCGTTAAATGGCTGTATACTTGTGTCATTATTATAAATCTAAATAAAAATTCTGATGAAAAAATTATCATTATTATCTGCTTTAGTAGTTGCTTTAGTATTTGGACTTGCTTCATGTAAAAATGACAAGGCATCTGATTCAGCAGCTCCTGCACCAGCAGTAACAACAACATCTCCTACACCAAGTGCAACACCATCTGCTACGACGACACCTGCAGTTCCTACAGGACCTACAACAAGCATGTCTTTTGCAGAGCCTACACATGATTTCGGAAAAATCATGGATGGTGATAAAGTAGAGCACGTATTCGTTTTCGAAAACACAGGAAATGAGCCATTAGTTATTTCAAACGCTAAAGGATCATGTGGATGTACTGTTCCTGATTGGCCGAAAGATCCTATCAAGCCAGGTGCTACTGGAGAAATTAAAGTTGTGTACAACTCGAAAGGAAAAGGAAAAGTTGGTGGTAAAAATGAAAAGAAAACAGTTACCATTACAGCTAACACTAATCCAACAGAAACAAGAGTTTTTGTTCAAGGAATCGTTGATAAGGAAGAAACTGAAGGATAATTCGAACTCAGTTAAAGTAAAAAAGGGTCATCTTCTTAAGAGCGACCCTTTTTTTTATGTTATTTTTAACGGAATAATTCGCATGAATCAGTAGAATTATTGTATTTTAAAATTCTAATATTTCGTTTGAATTCATTTAACTTAGTGCTTTAAGGTAAACAATATCAGCGATGTATAAGTAAGTGTTTTCGTTAACTTAACTTACTTTCATTAATTCATCTAGCTGGATTCGTTTTTTATTCCTTAATCATTTTTAATTTAAAATAGAAAATATGAAAAATATATTAACCCTTTTATTTGTTTTGGGTTCTGTGCTATTATTTGCTCAAGAACCAACAAAAGAAGAGCTTCCAGAGGAAGTTGAGCCTATAGAAGAGGTTCAAGAATTTGTAATGGTTACAACTGAAATGACGTTTGAAGAAACATCATTTGATTTCGGGAAAATCATGGATGGAGAAAAAGTAGAACATGTATTTGTATTTACTAATACAGGGAATGTTCCATTAATGATATCAAATGCAAAAGGATCTTGTGGTTGTACTGTTCCCCAGTGGCCAAAGAATCCTATAGCGCCAGGAGCAACAGGTGAGATTAAAGTAGTATATAATTCTAAGAATAAAGGAAAAGTAGGTGGTCGAAATGAAAAAAAGACGGTTACAATAACAGCAAATACGGATCCTGCTCAGACTAGAATATTCATTCAAGGAGTAGTTGATAAAGATGAATAAGTCTTTGTAAAAAATAGTTTTGGCTTTCAGAAGACAAAGCTTTTTAAAATAATGTTGAAAAAGAAAACTAACTTGGTCGAAAATTAAACGTATGAAGCAAATATTTACATTATTAACATTGTTCTGTGCAACTTTTATGTTTGCACAAACAGATGCACCAGATTTTACAGTTACTGATCTTGATGGTAATGAGTACAATTTATATACCATACTAGAAGAAGGTAAAGTAGTTGTTCTTGATGCATCAGCAACATGGTGTCCTCCTTGTTGGCAATTTCATGAGGGAAAGTTTTTGGAAGATATTTATCAAAAATATGGTCCTGATGGAACAGATCAAGTTGTTGTTTTATTTTACGAAGGCGATGCTAATACAACACTAGCTCAACTTGAAGGTACAGGCAATACACAAGGTAATTGGTTGGAAGGTTCATCTTATCCGTTCGTAAATGAATCACCGTTGACATTAAGTGGATCAGTTTGGTGGCCATTGGGATTTCCGACAATCAATGTTGTACGTCCAGATGATAAGAAAATTATTGCAGATCTATATGATCCTTGGGTAGCAGGTTTGGGCCTTGCAGGAATGGAAGAAATCATTGAAGGTGCATTTCCATCGACGTCTAATAATTCGGATGTAGAATTAAATGAAGTTTCAGCATTTCCTAACCCATTCCAAGATGAGATCTTAATAGAAGTTGCAGATGCTACTCAAAAAGTAGAATCGATCAAATTGATGGATATAACTGGATCAGTTGTTCGTTCAATTGATCTTTCATCAAATAGAAATGTTACGATTAATACAACTGATTTAGCAAGCGGTATGTATTTCGTACATGTACATTATGCAAACGAAGGAATTCAAACGATTAAGTTGACAAAATAAATAACGTATTTATTCACGTTTTTAAAAAGAGACCTGCATTGTTAATTTGCAGGTCTCTTTTTGTTTTAATGAATCGATTAAATTTGATTATCTTTTACATGGCGCTTTTTTTTTATGGTATGCTCGAACCAGAAAAAGAATATCAATATCTGATTAGTAATAACCTGAGTTCGGGATTACTAGCTCGCAATTGATTGTATTGTATGCAAATGATTGTCAATGAATCATATCGACTTTAAACATCATCTGATTTTGAAAATCAATCATTGGACTATAAATTTAAGGGAAATCAAAGCATTCCACTTTCTTCTGCGTTGTTTTATTTTAATGTGGCTTGCCACATTTTCAACAAAACGCCTTGAATAAAGCGTTTTCTTTAATTTTTGCTTTCGCAATTAATCCCGATCTCAGGTTTATACGAAATAAATTGATATTAACTTTAAAAAAGGTTAATTTCATAAGTGAATTATGATTTTTGTAGGATGTATATAGATTTTCAATCGGACATATTAACAAAGCCAAAAGTTGAGATTAAGGAGGAGATTCTTGAGGAGTTAAAACCACAGGAGTGTGAAGATCGTCAGGTTGTTTTACATTGTGAAATTCCTTTGGCCTTTCATTTTGGGATGTTGATTCGAATTTTTTCTACTACTTATTTGTATGATGCACATAGTACACATAAATCAGATTTGGTTCATTTTGAAAATATAGTATTGGGGCCTGCATGGAAGCAGATACCTCCAGGAGAGCGAATAAAATTCAGTTTGTATTTTACAGGATTGCCAAAGACATGCAGTCTTTTTCATTTCAAGGAAGAGATAAGCGACCAATCTGGATTTAGTTTTCGCAATATAGTGAGAAATGATAGGGATGTTTATCATTTGAAGTTAAGTCCTTTTTCATAAGTGCAAGAATAAGAACAAGTTGAATGAAAATTTAAAGGAAGACAAAGTGATTTCGGGCCGTACTTCAGTTCAATGAGTGTTTCTTGAAAGAGAATAGAAGAAGAAATCGTAACGGCAGGTGAAAAGTATGAATCGTACTGTTAAGTGAAGGATTTGTAGAGAGTATTAGGGAGGGGGTGGGGAGAAATGAGCTGAATATGTAGCTTCAATAAGAATTAGTATTACTAATTTGTTAAACCTATTATTTGATGCACTCTCAACCCATTTCACACTCCGCATCAAACCCCATCTCACCCCTTTTTTCCACTTCTCGCTGACCCGGTACCTTTCATTCTCTTGCCCTTTGATCTCCTCTCCAGACTTCATGCTGTTCTCATATTGAATATATTCTTCTTGACTCTCAAAACAGTATCTGTTATAGCGACTTTGAACTAGTACTCCCTTTCGTCCTCTCATTTTATTGACAGCTCTTACATACAAACTGTGGAACTTCCTGATTTGCTCACTTAAGATTCTCCATGGTTCTTTTAGTAATAATTGCTCTCTACTCCTAGAAATTCCGCTGTTTTGATTCCTGAATCTATCCCGAATAGCTTTTCTACCTTTTGCTCTTAGTAAAATCTGATACCCCTCACTCGATAAGTATAGTTTATGCACATATACCCACTTTTCTACATATCGCCTAAACAATACTTTAAATATCTCAATCTCATTCTCAGTCTCAAAATAACAATTACGTCCACAGGATTTGCTTTCAAAAAGATAGAATCCTCCTGCCTCTATTTTAATCACTTGATGCATTTTATTTTTTCTCATTAGTGTAATATACCCTCCATTTCGTTCCACTTTTTTCTCACTTTTTTTAAAAAAGTTTTGAAACCTCCTACTTTATTGAGCTTTATAGCTTTACTATTCTATTTTCATATTAAATATTTATTTAATGTGTATGCTTTGACTTATCTTTATTGTAGTTCTATTCAAAAAGTAATTAAACACTCATTACAATTTTATTGAGTATTTTAGAGTTTACTATTAACCCAATCTCAGATTACTAACATTTTATACATTATTTAAACTAGTATTATATGAAAAAACTGATCATTTCCTCTTTTCTCTTATTAAGTGGCCTGATTATCTCGGCACAAGAAAATGTCGTCAAAATTGGTTTGGGGAGCGCAATTCAATTTGATCTTCAATTAAAATATGAACGTACTTTTCTTGAAAATCACTCTTTTCAAATAGGTGTTCTTGGAGACTTTAAAGAATCAATTGATAATAATACGATCAGTAGGTTCGGATTCGATATAGATGCGCCTTTTTCCTTTGACCTCAGTGGTTTTGCAATAATACCTGAGTATAGATATTACTTTTCTAACGCTGGAGCTCCTAGAGGCTTTTATGTCGGCGCTTATGGTAGATATAGACAAAGAAACGCAGTTTTTAATACGTCTCTTTTTGAAACAGATATTGACTTTGAAGCTACAGGTAGACTTTCTAACTTTGGAATTGGTGTCGGCATAGGTGCTCAATTTATTATTAATGACGCTTTTTCTATTGATTGGTATATTGGAGGAATTGGGTACAATTGGTTTGGTGCTAGGTTTGCCGTAGCACCTCTTAATGATGAAGATTTTGATGTATTTAAGGTTGATGTATTAAATGGAATTGATGATCTCAATTATGATGATTTTTCTGAGTTTATTGATCAAGAAGAATATGATTTAATCGTTGAAAGCTTAAGAGAAGGGGTAGAACAAACTGAAAGCATCGGATTTCGATCTGCAAGATTTCCTTTTGGATTGTTAGATATTCGAACAGGAATATCATTAGGTTATGCTTTCTAATCTGATTATAAAGAAAAATTTCGAAACCTCTTATGTATACTATAAGGGGTTTTTTTTATGCTTCTTATCATTTTCTTATATCTCATATCCTTTAGTATCTTTGTATGTAAGGCTATTCTTATAGTTTCATTTTAAAATGGAAATAGTTTAGCCAAGTATTGTAGAACATTTAATACAAGAAAAGAGTGGATCATAAAAACACATCCAAACTAGAACAAGTACTCAATCTGTTTAAACCAGAATATATAGCATACAATTTTTCCAATATGGACAAATTGTTTCCTTATAATTCAATTAAAGCTTCTTCTACGCCTTGTTCGCTAATGGAGGATGATGGTTTTGAACTTCCACAGTCTTTTACATACAAAGACCAAGTTTGGACTTCAAAAGACTATCTTGCAAAGTCTCAAACATCGGGCGTAATCGTTTTACAAAACAATAGGATGCAATATAAAGCATTCTTTGCTCCACATACAGAAAATGCAAAACACATAAGCTGGTCTGTTTGCAAATCCATCATTTCTGCAATGATTGGTATATGTCTCAGGGAGAATTTTATAAAGAATATATCAGATGAAGTAGATAAATATGTCCCTCATTTGAAGGGATGTGGTTATGAAGGTATATCTATAAAGAATGTTCTTCAAATGTCTACAGGAATTGCCTTTGACGAAGATTATCATAACCCTAATTCAGATATTAATCGTCTTGGGCGTGTTTTTGCTTTAGGGGAATCATTTGATGCTTTTGTGAAATCGTTGCATAGGTCCAAAGATCCTGGTACGTTTCATAATTACATCAGTATGGATACACAAGTATTGGGCATGGTCATTCGAGAAGCAAGTGGAATGACGCTTTCTAGTTTTTTAGAAAAATATATATGGGAACCAATGGGAGCTGAAGATTCTGCATATTGGATTAAAGATAATGAAGGGATGGAAGCTGCTTTTGGCGGACTTAATTGTAGTTTAAGAGATTATGCAAAATTCGGAAACATGTACGCTAATTTGGGTTATGCGAATAATAAACAAATTATTCCTAAACAGTGGATAATGGATAGTATACAATCTAGTGAAGATCATTTGCAACCTGGAGATTTGCCACATTTATCATCTCATATTTATGGGTATGGATATCAATGGTGGTTGCCTGAAAGTGAAACAGGTGAGTATATGGCGATGGGAGTTTATAACCAGTTTATTTATGTTGATCCCCAATACCATATCGTCATCATAAAAAATTCATCCAACTATAATTTTGCCACTGAAAAAAGAGAGACGACATATCGACATCTTGCTTTTTTTAGAGCTATAAAACATAAACTATTACAAAATGGAATATGAGAAAATCCAAAAGTACTTGGACTCTATAGTAGAAGGTGTACTTAACTATACACCTAAAGTCCTTGCTGCAATTTTAATCTTATGGATTGGCTTCAAAGTCATAAAACGTTTGATAAAGTTTGCACAAAAGATGGTCGAAGCATCTGGCTTGTCACCTGAACTTTCAAGTTTTATTTCTACTCTTATTGATGTGGTATTGAAGGGATTGCTGATTTTGGCAGTTGCTGGTATTGTGGGAGTAGATACTACTTCTTTTGTTGCACTTCTTGCCGCTATGGGTTTTGCTGTGGGAATGGCTCTTCAAGGCTCTCTCTCTAATTTCGCAAGTGGCATTTTGATTCTCATTTTTAAACCTTATAAAGTAGGGGATTATGTTGATATGGCTGGCAAATTTGGAAAAGTTATGTCCATCCAAATTTTTAATACAGTCATCGAATCTCCTGGAAATAAAACACATGTCATACCAAATGCTAAAGTTTTGGATGACGCTATTACCAATATCAGTACTAAAGGCAACATAAGACTTGAATTAACAGTTTCGATGCCTTACTCAGAAAGCTTCGAAAAAATTAAAAAAATCATATTGAAAGAACTGGATAACAATCCTTCAGTACTTAAAGACCCTAAACCAGAAGTAGGCATTATTAATTACGATAGCCATTATATCGAAGTAGCCGTTTGGCCCTATGTTTTGCCAGAAGATTTCTGGGACGTTCAGTTTGAGGTTTACGCTCAAATCAAAAAGGCTTTTCACGAAAATGATGTTAAAATGGCTTATAGCGAAGGTGTAGAATTAGGCCCTATCGGGTCATAGTTTATGTTTTGCCTTAATCCTATTATGCAGTATATAATTTTACATTGGTAAATATTTTCAAATTATTTAAATATTTATTTTAATATTAGCAAAATATACTTATATTTGATTTATAAGGTGGTTGAAATGCGAAAGAGCATTTTTATTCCGAGAATTAGAAACATAAACGCCTTGTTTATATACTAGTATGCCTTGACTTTTTGTACTAGTTTGATTTCTCTTTAAAAGGCGTTTACAACAAAGTGTGCGAATATTTTAGATCGTTTCTGCTCATTGTATATATGAGACTTATTATTTATTACCTAAAATCATACATACACTTTGTACATAATTAGCTTGCACGCTAACCTGATGCTCGTACGCCAAAACAGTAATCAGGAAACAACTAGGCATGATAGATTGATATAAATCTACCATGCCTTTTTTTTTGTTTAAACAATCTTAATGCAACATGGTTTCATTTAAAAATAAAACCTATATTTGCCTCATGATGTTGAAACAACAAAATCGCATTGACGCTGCAGGAAGCTTTATCGCAATTGTATGCGCTCTTCACTGTATCGCTATTCCACTTGTTTTAAGTTTTGGAGGTCTTGGCTTACTCAATGTTGTAAATCATGGTGCTATTGAAGTTACTTTTCTTTTAGCTACCATTCTTTTCGCAGGTGCATCAATTTTTATTGGCTTCCGCCAAAAACGCGTCTCCGTTTTACCAATTGCACTTTTTGGAATCGGATTCACATGTATTTGTTTTTCTATCATTTTCCACTTGCACTTATTATCTGCTTGCGGTGGTATTCTTATAGCTTTAGCACATTTTTTTAATTGGAAATTTACTAGAAACAAACAAATCTCGAAAAGCTAATCGTGCTGTAAAGCAATTTTGCCAAATCTTTCTTTATCTACTGCATATTCAAATGCCTTATTGATATCGTGTATGTTGAACACAGTATCTATAACTGGTCTTATTTTATGGGTTTTTACTAATTCCAACATCTGATGAAATTCGACATCATTTCCCATTGTACTACCGAAAATATGAATCTGTTTAAAAAATAAATGTTGAGGCGATAGATCAGTTATATTTCCTCTAGTACCTCCGTATATGCCAATTCGACCACCTATATTGCATAAGTTGATGAGTTCTTTAAATCCTCTGCCGCCTGCACTATCAATAATGACATCAAAGCCGCCTTCTTTCTTTTTGTAATTTTTACCCCAATTTTCTTCTTTGTAAGAACACCCAGCTGTTGCACCCATTTGTATAGCTTGTTCAATTTTATCTCCACTCGATGAACTGACATGTACCTCGCAACCTATCGCCAATGCAAATAACATAGCATTTTGGGCAACAGCCCCTCCTATGCCATTTATAAATACCCTATCGTTCTTTGTTACTTTACAATTGCTACATAAAGCCCTATATGCCGTCAATCCAGCAAGGCCCAACACTCCAGCTTCTTCTATATTTAAATGAGCAGGAACTTTAAACAAACGATCCGATGTGACCCATACATGTTCCGCAAAGCATCCATCATGCTCCAAGCCAAGAATACTATATGTTTCTTGAGGAACCATTGGATTTGATCCCCAGTCAATATTTGGGTTTAATAAATACGTTTTATTTTCATAGGATACACATGCATCACTTCCCAGTACTGCAGGATATTTAATTCCTGGGTATAATCCTTTTTTAATCCATATGTCCCTTCTATTGATACCGGATGAAAGTACTTTTACTTTTACTTTTCCTTCTATTTCTCCTTCCCTTGTGCCTTTTTCTAACACTCCTTCCTTTTCTGATAATTCGTATACCCACATATTCTTACTTATATTAATAATTGGAAAATAATACTTATTCTCCTGCAAAAGGACTTCCAAAAATTCCTACTGCAAGCTCTGCCCAAAGTAATAAAAATAATATGATAACAATTGCTAAGCCCACAATTCTGTAGGATTTTGGAAGTATGAAATATAGCCATTGTAATAGAAAAACAAAACAGAAGATTAACAAAAAGCCTATGATAAAATCCGCACCTTCCCAATTTACTTCATCACTTATTACCATACCTATTAAGGGCACCATCAAAGTAATCACTGCAAAGAATAAGCTTTTTAGTATTCCTATCTTCCTGTTGAACCGTGTCATTCCACTAAAATTACATATAATTTTTTTCTATTTACTCAAAAAGGGATGATGCATAAGGTACTTTTTGGGCTCGAGCCCAAAAAAAATACGGTTCATTTCTATTAACCTGTATTGAAATTTTTTACGAATTATACATCTTCAAATTAAACCTTTTGAAATATAAGAAGTCTCATCATCGTCCGTTATATACATAGCATAACAAAAAAGAAAAATTATGAGTCTTGCCCCATACACTGGAGATTGGAATAAACAATTAGCCAGTCACCTCATCAAACGATCTAGTTTTAATATTTCAAAAGACGTTATCGAATTATCTGTTGAAGAGGGTCTTGAAACAACATTGGAGCATATTTTTACGACAAATGTACCAGCTACTTTGCCTTTGAATCCTGACAATCAAGCTGATCCTCATACGCCTATTGGCGAATCATGGGTATATAATACGTTTGAACAAGTGTTAGGGCTCAACAATTATAGAAATAGATCTCTTGCCTCTTGGATAGGGGAGCAGATGTTGGCTCATGGCATATCCATTCAAGACAAGATGGCCATCTTTTGGCACAATCATTTCGCGATTCAAGGAATTAATGATCCCAAATATCTTTATCATAATTATAATACACTTAGAGAATATGCACTGGGAGATTTTAGAGAACTCACAAAAAAGATGACGATAGATCTTGCGATGCTAAGGTTTTTAAACGGAAATCAAAATACGAAACAACAACCAAATGAGAATTATGCAAGAGAGTTACTTGAATTGTTTACAGTAGGAAAAGGGGCTTTAATAGGAGATGGCGATTATTCAACATTTACCGAACAAGATGTAAGTGAAATGGCTCGTGTTTTAACTGGATGGAGAGATGTAGGATATACCAATCAAGAAGGAATTGATCCGTATGCTATTTATATTCAAGCAAGGCACGATACGGGGTCGAAACAATTGTCCTACCATTTCAATAATACAATTATTGAAAATGCTAGTGAAGAGGAATATGCTAACCTCATCGATGTGATTTTTGAATCGGATAATGTAGCGCTATTCATAGCGAGGAAGCTCTATCGCTGGTTCGTATACTATGATATTTCTCCATCTACGGAACAAGATGTTATTGTTCCTATGGCGAATATGATCAGAGATCATGATTACGTGATTGAACCTGCACTAAAAGCATTATTGGGAAGCGAACATTTCTTTGAGTCTTGTAATCTTGGTGTTATGATTCGAAATCCATTGGATTATTATTTACAAACGCTTACGTTATTTGAATTTGATCAACAAACAGAAAACCTAAGTTCACAGTATGCTTTTCACTATGTAACACCATTTGCGGCTTCTTTGATGCAAATGAATTTATACAATGCACCTTCCGTTGCTGGATGGAAACCTTATTATCAAGAACCTGCATATTATAGAATATGGCTTAATTCTTCTACTTTACCCATACGTAAATTAGTTGTTGATGCTCTTTGGATTTCCGGGATAGAAATAGGAGATGAGCAACGACGAATTGACCCATTTAAAATCGTTCAATGGACAGATAATCCACTAGATATTAACGCCATAATTTCCGATGTTTCTTCCAATATTTTAACATATGAATTGACCGAAGGACAACATGCCTTTTTGAAAGATATCGTGCTACAAGGTTTAGCCGAATCAGATTGGACAGAGACTTATGCTAATTATCAAGGTAATCCGGATGATGAAGCTCTTGAACAAGTTATTCGCGAGAAATTAATTTTACTATTTGTGAATATATGTTATCTGCCTGAATATCAACTTAGTTAATCACATTTAAACGAATCCAAAGAATTATGAAAAGAAGAGATTTTTTAAAAAGAAGTTCTAT
>JAHDGD010000244.1 GCA_020627825.1 Saprospiraceae bacterium | reverse complement strand
AAAGTGGTACAGCTTTTAATGCTCAATTTGAGGTAGAAAGTATTGACTTACAAGCCAAGCCCATTTTCGTCCCTACAATGCGCTTTCGATTACAAAGCCCTTTATGTATTAGTCGCAATGAAGAAGGAAAAGAACATGCTCAATATTTGCATCCAGAACAAGAAGGCTATACAGAATTATTACTACAAAACTTATTACGCAAGCAACAAGCGATACAATTGCAAACCGTAGGAACTGAAATCAATAATGAAATTAAAATAGACTTTCCCTATCAATTCCAAGTATTATCAGCACCCAAGTCCAAATTGATTCATATCAAAGGCACAAAAATCCGAGGCTATCTATTTGATTTTGAATTGACAGCTCCGACGGACTTGTTAGAGTTGGGCTACTTCGCAGGTTTTGGCGAAAAGAATAGTGCGCTGGGGATGGGAATGGTTAGGATTTTAAAATAGGAGATTAAGCAACCATTTTAAGATGCTGATTACTTTGAGCAAGTACCTCTCGAAGTTCGACCGCAATTTCATCAGGAGGATTACCCGATAAACCAAAAGCCGCCATACGCTCGGCTTCACGAAACAAACCTGCCTTTAAAGCAAGGTAGGCAGCACTACGAAATAATACAGAACGACTAGGTTCTTGCTTAAAAGCATTAACCAAAGTCATTGCTTCTTTTTGTTCCAACAAGAAAGCCTTTTGGAAAAGTGCTTGAGCTTGGCTAAGATTATTGGACTTTTCTTCTAAAAGAGCCAACTCAGCCAAGTGCATAGCTTGTTCATGTAAGTTATTAGAAGCATTATTAGTAGTATTCATCGCACTTTGATTTTGATTTGTGGACTACTGAATTCGACAATGATAACGAATGCAGGCAACTTAAAGTTATCACTTTTTTTGGTTTGATTCAATTTAAAATATGAAATAAAGAATGAATCTATTTATAGTAAAATATACGGGGCAGTTTGGCTTTATAAAACCTTGGACGGCAGTTCGAGATAGTGAGACTTTTTCTCAGCAGTTTTTAACCCCTTCCATAATTGAAGGTATGGAGAAAAAGATATTTCCTGAATTATTGAAAGTCAAAGGAATTCAAAAGATAAAACGACATCGACTAAATTATCTTGGGATTGACTTACAACAAGAGAGAACATGGTCAAAAGGTGGGTTTAAAGCTAGTAAATCAGGAAAAAAATGGAAAACTAATCTAGCTATAATTAATCGTGGTGTCATGCTTGAGCCACATTTGTATTTAGCATTTGGAAATAAAGAAGACGCAGAAAAAGCAATGACTGAGCATATCTGCCTTTGTAGAAATGAAGATGTGATGTTTCCAAGTGAAATTATAGAAATTTCAGAAATTGATTTTGATACCATTGATGGTTTTGAATTACTTTTTGAAGGTGATGAAAATGAAATGTTTAAAGTTGGTCATAATCGTTATGATGATGTCAAAGCGATGTATGGACAGCTAAAAGTATATGGAAATCCTATTCGTCAATCCCTAGCTTAATATTTATGAAACCATTAAATGAAATATTGGCAAAAAGTAAAGACAGAGGAGGCACAACTCTTTTAGAGCATACGCAACATGTAGCTTGGGCGATAGAGGTTTTTGCTGAAAATTATCAATATAATTTTGATAAAGATTTAGCTGTAAAAGCTGCTGCTTTACATGATTTAGGGAAAGCTCATAGTCATTTCCAACAGATGATTACTGGTGAAAAAGTTTACAAATCACTTGATGAAAGAGAAGAAGAGGATTACATCCATAGACACGAATTATCTTCATTAGGCTTTTTATCTGTTTTTCCTAAAAATGAATGGAATAGCCTGATTGATATGGTAGTAGCGCATCATAAGTCTATTAAAGGAGATAAAAGTTTACGTGGAATTATTGACTTGGAAGATGAAAAAGACCCTTTTTGGTTACAAAATCACTTGATTAACTGGGAAGAATGGTTCCCTTACGGTTTAGAAATTTTAAAGCAATTCAATTTCAAATATATTAATATTCGACCAATACCATTAGAGGAAGCAGAAGAGAATTTAGAATATGTTTTGAAATACTGTAAAAAGAAACCATTGGGTTGGTCTCCTTTAAGAGGTTTATTAATGTCAGCAGACCATTTTGCATCTGCTTTCTCATACAATGTAAAAGGCAAGTTAAAAGACCTTTTTACTATTCCTGACTTGAGTTTTTATCGAAATCCTAAACGAGCGAGTGAATTATATCCGCTTTCACAAATTAATACGGATGATAAAAGACTTCATACAATGGTCGTTGCACCAACAGGAGCAGGAAAAACGGATTTTCTTTTGAAAAGATGTAAAGGACGAATTTTCTATACACTACCTTTTCAAGCGTCTATTAATGCAATGTATGAACGAATAAAAGGAGATATTGAAAAAGATAATCCTAATGTCAAATC
Source organism: Saprospiraceae bacterium (assembly GCA_020627825.1). Classification (GTDB taxonomy): domain Bacteria; phylum Bacteroidota; class Bacteroidia; order Chitinophagales; family Saprospiraceae; genus JAHDFB01. The sequence goes on along the minus strand of JAHDGD010000244.1, from coordinate 1,816 downwards.
TAAAGTTCGTGTGCTTCATTCGACTTCGGCACTTTTGGTAAAAAATGATAAAGACGCAAAGAGTTTGCAACATTTTGGCGGTGCAGCTATCAAGGTTTTAACGCCACATCAGTTAGCCTCTATCATTTTTGGAACAGCAGAATACGAAAGTATGATGCTTGATTTGAAAGGTTCGGACATCATTTTTGATGAAATTCATACTTATTCTGATGTAGGTCGTTCGATGGTTTTAGAAATTATAAGGACACTTTTGAGATTAGATTGCCGTTTGCATATCGGTACAGCGACTATGCCGTCTTTGCTTTACCATGAAATTTTAAAATTGTTAGAAGCCAATGGTGAAGTTTATGAAGTAAAGTTAGATGATGAGGTTTTAGATGGATTTGATAGGCATATTGTTCATAAAATGGATGATGAAACAGAAATGGATGCTGTTCTTGAAACGGCATTTAAGCAAAAAGAAAAAGTCTTAGTCATTTTTAATACTGTGAAGAAGGCACAAGAGGAGTTTATTCGATTAACGAATAAATTCAAAGATATTCCTGCAATGCTTATTCATAGTCGTTTCAGACGAGGTGACCGTTTTGCTTTGGAAACCCGTTTGAAATCTGAATTTAATGGTGACGGTTCTGAAAAATATGGTAATGGACTAATGCCTTGTTTGGTAGTTTCTACGCAAGTCGTTGAAGTTAGTCTAGACATAAGTTTTGATAGAATGATTACACAAGTTGCTCCTTTAGATGCTTTGATACAACGATTTGGTCGCATTAACAGAAAACGCTCAAAACATACAATCGGAAAGTATAAACCTGTTCATGTCATCAAACTAAATGGAAATGCTTTACCTTATAAAGCCAACATTTTGAAAGCAAGTTTTGCTCAATTAGAAGATAATGAATTACTTAAAGAACGAAGTTTACAAGCTAAAATAGATAATGTTTATCCTACACTGGATACCAAACCGATTGATATTCATTTAATTTTCCACAATGGAGAATATCGGATAAAAGAACTTTGCCACAGACGAAATGCCGTCATTGTTGAAGCATTAGAAATACAATCAGCTACATGTATTTTAAGATGCGATAGAGAAAAATATCTAAATGCCAAATGGGATGAACGTATTCCCATGGAAATTCCTATCAGCATCAAAACAATGGCACGATATAAAAACCAATACGAACAATTAGAACATGGCTCGCACCCTTTTGTAGTTCCACAAAAGGAAGCCGACCACCTAAAATACGGATTGGAATTAGTTGAACCTGAAATCTTCTTGTAAAATGTACACAAGTTATATAGGTAATAAATTTCTAAAAATTTATAGGGAGAAAAAAAATCTGCCAGAAGATTATAGTGCACGGCAGTTTTTTGATAAAGAAATGTTTCCATTGTTCTTTGATAACGAACAGCATTTAATGCACGTTGGAAATTCCCCTTTTTTTCAAAAGCCAACCAAAAAAGCAGTAGAAGAACATGGTTCAAAGGCGAAAGCACAATTGTATAATCTTCATAGTAAAATAGAAAGTGGAGTTAGAAGTTTTGCAACCTTTGTGGGTTATGCAGCGGAAGGTGTACAGGCGACTTCCTCTGGACAAATCACATCTATGGCTTTTGATTTTGAAGATGATGAGATGTATGCTTCTTGGATTGGTCAAGCTTTAGCTATCGGTGTTAGTGGTGCTTTAATAATTCAAATTGATGAAGAAAAGATACTTTGGACGCTTTACAATGGATGGAAGCATTATCGAAAATACCTTTCGCAAACACCAAATTTAAAGAGCAAACAAATAGAAACATGGAATGGACATTGGCT
>JAHDGD010000243.1 GCA_020627825.1 Saprospiraceae bacterium | reverse complement strand
GTTGGTAGAAAGTTAGGTCATTGTTCTCACCTGCATTTCTAGCTTCAAATCTTGGATATCAATAATTTAAACTCTTTTTGACTTTTCCCAATGTCGGATAACACATATAATTAGCATAGATCTGGGGTTAAATTTGAAATATATATTTTCACAAAAGACACTGTTATCCAAATTTGGAAATTAATTACTTCCGCCATTTCCATCATTACATCCGTCAATAAATGCTTCGAATTCTGCACCTATTTCGATTTCAAAGGGTGGGTTTAACTCAATACATTGAGCGGCATCATAATCGACTTTTGCACCTGCTTGTATGAGAGTAGGAAGCGATGTGCTAATCAAATCGCTTGACTCATAGTCTGATATTGCGATTTCTGTTTGCAATAGACCATTAGCATGAGTTAAATTGTTATAGCATGGTATTTCTGCTACTGTCGTATTAATACATACAGAGTTTACAACTCCAATATCATCATCACCTCCATCAGCAATAGTAACAGTCCAAGTTCCCCCGGGGTCAGAGCTATACAGGTTAGAAAATGGTATTTGTGGTCTCACCATTCCACTTATTGCAATACCATTATCATCGCAAAGTGTTTGACCTATTACTATGGCTTTATCACTAAACGTGGCAATAATATCTTCTTCTCCACAAACTGAAGAAGGTAAATTAGGCTTATATATAAGATTTGAGGAGACACCATCTTTTTCTACAGCAATAATCACGTCTCCAACATAAGGATGGGTAATGTCAACATCTATATTGAGGTCTATCAAGTTATTCGTTGAAGGAATAGTAAAGCTATTGCTAATTCCATTCATGTCTCCATCAGGTATATTTACATTGGTAATACAATAACTATTTTCAAGACAATTCACAAAATCAACAGCGTAATTATAGGTAGTAGCATCGCTACCAGTACTATTACTTGCTGTTAAATTGACCGTCAGTAATCCATCTGTACTTAGATTGATGATTGGATGTTGTAAATTGGAAGTAGTAGGAGAAACTCCAGCTCCACTAAACGTCCAAGACCAAGACGTAGGCATACGGGTTGATTTGTCAATTAATTGAATATCACCTGCTTCGCAGAGTTTAATAGTAGTTTGATTAACAGGTTCGAAGGCAGCCGTTGGAGTTTCGGCACAGCCGTATCCATCAATGAATAAAGCTCCACTATTGATAGGATCGAGCCACGGCTTTAATTGTTCAGAACTTGTAGGTCCAAGCTGATCCCAAGAATAGTAAATTTTTCCATAGTCATCTGATCCACCATTATTAGAAGCACCATCACAATCTGCATTCCCGCAACATAACTGACCAAGGATTCTTTTTGAGTTGGTATCAAAGACAGCGCTCCCTGAAGCACCACCCTCTGTAGAGCCAAAATCCCAATCAGGAACAAGCCAGTACAAATCATCTGAACTGGAAATGATTGGATCTTGCTCGACACTTATCTTTTTTAAATCACCTACACTGTGGTGTATCCCTACTGCTCCAGGGGAACCAATATTTCTTCTGTCCCAACCTGAATAATACACATCATAATAATCTATTGGATTGTCTGAGAGCTTTAGCAGTGCAAAATCTGTAACCACTGATTTTGATAGAATAGTACAGCCTTGAACTGACTGATTAATCTGTCCAACACCTGTTGTATATCCAGGACAGGCAGGAGTAGGACTTTCATAATTGAATAAGAAAATATTATCAAGCTGGTCCCCGGCATTATCATTTCCAAAACAATGATCAGCTGTTAAAAAATAGGGTTCACAATCATTTGCTGTATTATTAATCAAAGTGCCTGTACAGCCACCGTCATTTTCTCCAGTTAGAATCATTGCCACTGATTTTATTTGGTCTTCCCAGCCACTCCCAATCGAACAACCTACGTCATAGTGACATGGCCCAGCATCACCATTTGATAAACTTGATCTAGAAGCACCTAAAGTACGAAAACCGTGTACAACTCCACCTATTTGTAATATACCTTCTCCTTCAAGTTTTTTTGGTTCATGGTATTCTACAATGCAATATTCTCCTCTGACGAGACTGGTAGCAAATCGTTTGTTAGGTCTTTCATTTTGATGGGTAAAAGGGCCCAAGACATCTTGTAGAGTTTCATTATATACATATAGCTTAGCACCTGCTGGTAAATCAAACTTATCATAATTCAAATTTATAGTTGTGGCATCAGGAGCATAAATTTTTAATTGCCAAACTCTATTGCCGTTTGGTAGCGTCTGCCATATACCGGAATTTGTAAGATTTAATTTAACCTTATGTACTAACCCAAACTTAAAAGGACTACGAGGATTTAAAGATCTTTGTATGGCTTCTTCAACCTTTTCTTCATTGAGTTTGGGCATTTCAATTACTTCATTGTAGTTTGAAATTTGTCCTAGTATTCCTGGATTATTTTCTGGGTAAAAAACTACTTGTGCATCTACCGGCTTAAGAAATCCTAAAAGTAAAATGATATAAATGCATGTAATTGATAAGTTGTTATTCATGTTTTTCTTAAAATTTAGAGGCAAACATTTTCATTGTAAACGTTCAAATTGCCATTTGCTAGAATGTTCAAAGTATTCTAGTTTATGTATAATTATATAGGCTTGTGGATTGTTTCTATCAAGTCAAAAATTCATCAGGTTTATTTTGGATAATAAGAATTTGCATATTCATATTGGTGATATCCTTGCCCTAGATGGTCTCCAACAATATTTAAATAGCAATCCCCTTTAGCTCCAAAAGGAACGATGATTAAAGGTTTGTTAAGTTCTACTTTTTTAATTGAATAACCCGGGGGTAATTTTACATCAAGATTTGGTATACCTGTTTCTGTAGCATGCATCACGTATTTATTACCTTTCTCATCAGACATCTCATATATTTCATCCTCGAATACAATAGCTTGACACTTTTTAATGACTTTTATTGTTAAGTGACCCTTTTCAGGTTTCATTTAATCTGTTTCTTTTGGAATGAAGTCTATCGCAATAGGATCTGCTAATTCAATCCATGTATAGCCTTTAATCTCTCGTTCAGTTAAGCATGCTTTTCCTTCACAATCTAGGTCTGCATTTGGCGAACGCAGCAATGCTGTTTTGGTAAACAGTAGATTTCTGTCAATATTCTTTTTCCAAGGCATAGATACCTTAAAGCTTTCCCATTCATTAAGAGGAATTGGATTATTTCCTCCGCTTAGCACAACTGTTTTTTCTTTGATGTTGACTATCTCTTTTGCAAATCCGATTTTTTTCCATTCTATATGCGTAGGAATTTCAAAGGCTGGTTTTGTAACATAACGTAGACCCGATTCTTCTACACTTTGTAAGCCGCAAGAGCATAAGAATAAGAAGATAAATGCAGTTATAATTTTATGTTCTTTCATTCTTTTTTGATTGATTATCACTCTTTCTTATTTCTGATTCTACTTAATTGAGTAGGAGTGATTCCAATCATTGATGCTATAAATCGTAGAGGGACATTTTTCAACAAATCTGGATTGTTTTCCAGCATCAGTTGATAACGTTCTTTTGCTGTTCCTATTAAAAAGAGAATTCTCATTTTACCCATTTCCACAATATTCTCTGCCATGTATTCTCGGAGAACTCTATTTAACGTGAGATTTGATTCTAATAGATTGTTGATATCAGCTATAGGAGCAACTAACACCTGAGATGACTCATTTGCTTTTATGGTAATTGGTGTCAAGGATTTTGTTCTAACACTGATGATATCTGTGACAAAATCATTTTTCTTGGAAATTCTACCTGTTACTTCGTCTCCATTTCGTTTAACCGCATAGTGTCGAAAACTTCCATCAATAATGAAACCCAACTTATCACACAGTTGATCTTCTCTTTTAAAATATTCGTCCTTTCCATACTCTTTTAATTCAAATACATCAATAATTGACTTGATTTCCCTCTCATCAGGATTTGTTAAACCTGCTTTTATCCAATATTCTAACTGAGCTTTCAACCTATACTAAATGTTATAATCTATCAAAGTTGGCAAAATAGAATTTAAATTCTCTCAACATTTGTTGAAGGACGAAGATATTTAATCTGTTTCTGAAATGAGCTGGTTATTCGGAAGTGCTTTTGTTGACCGAAGGAAGAATGTTGTACAGCAGACGATAGGATGTAGTATCTCTTGATGAGGTAGAGATATGGTCTCACCATCAATTTCTATTAGGGTGTTTATTCTTTCGAATATGTTGATAGTTATTTTACTCAATAAGAATGGCGAT
>JAHDGD010000050.1 GCA_020627825.1 Saprospiraceae bacterium | reverse complement strand
TATAATACTATTTTGGAGTGCAAATAGTATAACATCATCAATAAACCTTTTTAACAAATACTTATAGACACTTTCGTCATTTTACATGTGTTAGATATTTTTTAAAGATTGACAAATCAACTGGGATTCATGTTAAGTTAGTTAAAATGTTTCAACATAATAACTTCTTGTTTTGTCAAGCGTCTATTCCATCCGCGTGGCAAGTCCTTTTTTGTAAGACCAGCATAATTGACACGATCAAGTTTTATAACCCGATAACCGAGGTGTTCGAAAATTCTACGAATGATTCGGTTTTTCCCTTGATGTAATTGTATCATTAACTCTTTATGGTCTTTATCTTTTAGTATGTTAGCAGAATCTACTTCAGCAAGACCATCTTCCAATAATAAACCCTTCTCAATTTTTTCAACATCTTGATGTGAAATGGGTTTATCAAGGCCTACATGATATAATTTTCGCACTTCATGAGAAGGGTGAGATAATTTTTTAGCCAAGTCTCCATCATTGGTCAGCACCAATAATCCCGTAGTCATATAATCGAGTCTTCCCACCGGGTAAACACGTTCCTTCACTTTTCCACCGAGGCAATCTATAACTGTTCTTCTCCCTTTTTCATCGCTTAAAGTAGTCACTACTTTTTTTGGTTTATTCAGGAGAATGTAAACTTTATTTTCTTCTACTTTTAATATGTTGCCGTCGTGTTCCACTTGATCGTCGGGCTGAACCATGTAAGATGGATTTTCTTCTATTGTTCCATTTACTTTGATCATTCCACCTTTAACAAGATCTGCTGCTTTACGTCGAGAACATAAACCTGAATGCGCGATGAATTTATTTAGTCGAATGCCGTCTCTTTCTTCCACTAGAATGGATTTTCATCATCAAGATTCATACGCGATTGAGCGATACCATAGTTGTCTTCCATACCACCCATAGGACTTCCCATATTGATATCCCCAAAATTCGTTTGTTCATAATCAACGAACTTAGTCATTTCACCAATGAATTTTAAAAAGACTTCACCAGTAGAACCATTTCTATGTTTTGCGATAATGATTTCTGATGCTCCTGGTGGCACATCTGGGTCTTCGAATTTATAGTATTCTGGACGGTATACGAAGGTTACCATATCAGCATCTTGCTCGATTGCTCCTGACTCCCTAAGATCTGATAACATCGGTCTTTTTGGTCCACCTCTAGATTCTACGTTACGAGATAGCTGTGATAAAGCAATCACAGGTACATTTAGTTCCTTGGCTAGACCTTTCAATGCCCTTGAAATGGTTGAGATTTCTTGCTCTCTATTTCCTTTACTATTGGAACCAGCACCTACGGTCATTAGTTGAAGATAATCGATTACAATCAATTCGATGTTATGGTTGTTTTTTAGACGTCGGCATTTCGCACGTAGTTCATAGATGTTGATTCCTGGTGTATCATCAATGTAGATTGGTAACTCAGCTAGTCGTTCTACACCAGCATTCAATTGTTCCCACATTTTCTCATCAAGTGTTCCTTTTCGAATGTGTTCATTTGGCAATTCACATTCCATTGCTAAAAGACGTTGCACCAGCTGGGTATTTCCCATTTCCAGAGAGAAAATAGCAACTCCTTTTTGAGAAATTGCGGCGTTTCTTGCTAATGAAAGAGCAAAAGCCGTTTTTCCCATACCGGGTCTTGCAGCTAATATAATCAAATCACTTGGTTGCCAGCCCCCAGTCATTTTGTTGAGATCTGTAAAACCGGTAGGGATTCCAGTTAATCCTTCTTGTTGATTATTGGAAACGATTTCGATTTCATCTCGAGTTCTAACCACTAATGAACGTAGTGATTCAAATGATTTTGAAATGTTTTTATCTGTAATTTCATAAAGGTTTCGCTCCGCCTCATCAAGCATGTCGAAAATATCTTTTGTATCTTCAAAAGCATCTTTTATCGTTTCAGTAGATACCTTTATTAATTCTCTTTGTACAAATTTTTGAGCGATTATACGAGCGTGATATTCTACATTCGCTGAAGAGGCTACTCTGTTTGATAAATCCATTAAGTAGTTAATGCCTCCTATTTTCTCTAAGTCTTTTGCTTTTCGAAGAGATTCATGAACGGTAAGAATATCAACAGGTTGTGAATTTTTGAATAATTCTTCCATATGCTCATAGATGATTTTATGAGCTTCACTGTAGAAAGATTCAGGCCGCAAGATGCTATTGACTGAAGGCAATCCATCTTTATCCGTCATAATGGCTCCTAGAACAGCTTCTTCAAGTTCGAGAGCTTGAGGAAGGACACGACCATATGCTTGATTTTTTAGTTCCTTTTGGAATTGTTGCTCCTTGGATCTTCCAGGAATGGATTGTAATTTATTCGGTTCAGCCATTTGTAAAGTTTAGAGAGACACAAAACTACAGGAATGTTTGAAAACCAAAAATCAAGGGGTACAGTCCTATTGTGGATGAGTTGTGGAAAAAGACTGTATAACTTGTTGAATTGTGGAAAACATATTTCCCGTCCCATATTAAACACCATTCAAGAGCAATAAATTTCCAAAACATGGTAAAAAAATAATATATTTTATTTTACTAATGTGTTGGAATTCAATTAAATGTATTTTAAAGATTTGTTTCAACGACGGAAATAAAAAAATGCTTAAAGCTACGTTATATATAGCTTTAAGCATTTTTATCTTTTGGGCTTTCGCCCAAAAACAAATTCTATTGAAAAGTATAGGCTAAAAAGTGGTTACAATACTTTTCAAAAAAATTGGTTTTGTAGAAAACTTTTTTGATTTACATCTTGGTTTTGTTTTTTCCTACTGATGCAAGTCTTTCTTGAATCTTGATCAAAAGATTTTTCTGATCTTCAATTTCTGTAACTTTTGAATCTTGGCTTACTGCATTTTCTTCAAGATTGCGTTCCATTTTTGCAATCTGTTCTTTAGCTTTTTCTATTGTTTTTTCATAAGATTCTTTGTCTTTTCCTAAGCCTTTCAGGTCTTTTTCAAGTCCTTTTAAATCTTTTTCTGCTGAATCCAATAATTCTTGTACATGAGCTTTTTCAGCATAAACAGCAAAGTCATCAATGAATTTCTTTGCATTTTTGAAAACGTCAGGATCTTGTTCTGCTGTTAAAAATGCTGTACCTAAATCAACCCATACATATAATCTAGAAGCGCTTTGTAAATCTTCAACTTTAGAGAAAAGGTCTATTTCGCTAGCACGTAAAAGTGGAATACGAATATCTTCAGCATACATCTCATCAGCTTTACGGTTTTTCTTCATTTTTCCATAATCCTTTATATACGCACTCCAATATTCAGATGCTTTTTTAGCGGTAATTTCATTCATGTCCAATACGATAGCAGGAAGTGTTCCTAAACTCATCGAAACTTCTTTTGTATAAGATTCCATTTGGGCTTGACCCATAAAAAAAGTTAGCGCAAAGAGGAAAGTTAAAAGGAAGGTCTTTTTCATAATACTTTTTTAAGACGGTTTATAATAATCACACCATATAGACGAACCGAATTCTAATGTGACACATTACACAAACTTGTACGAAGATACAAAAAGTTCCAAATGGATGGATTCCACATTGTTAAAATCTTCTGCTATTCAATCCCTATATTTGCAGCAAAAAATAGCGGATGATTTTATCAATGACTGGTTTTGGAAAGGCGACAGGGAATTATAGAGATAAAAAAATAAGCATCGAGTTAAAGTCTTTAAATGGTAAAACGACAGACATTCGATTTAAGCTTAGTAATAACTTGAGGGAAAAGGAAGTCTTCTTGCGAAACTTGATTCTTGATCATGCAAAGCGTGGAAAAATAGAATGTATTGTTACTATTTTAGCAGGAGAAGATGAAGAAATTCAGTTGAATCGCGGGTTGTTTAAAGCCTATATTAGAGAAATACAGTCTTTGGAAAAAGAAATGGGAATTCAAAGCTCAGATCTTAGCTCCGCACTCATTCGTATTCCAAATGTTGTGTTACCTGATGAAAAAGAAATGTCTGAAGAGGAATGGCTCGCCATAAAAAACGTAGCAGTAGAAGCCTTACAAAATCTTAAGAACTTTCGTGCTGTTGAAGGGAAAGCAATGAACGATGATTTGAAAGCAAGAGTATTAAGCATTTCTGCCCAACTGGAACACGTTATTTCTTATGAAACAGAAAGAGTCGATCGCTTACGTACAAAACTTGAAAGGAATCTAGAAGAGTTTATGGGGAAGGAAAATGTGGATAAGAATAGATTCGAACAAGAGGTGATTTACTACATGGAAAAGCTGGACATAAATGAAGAGAAAGTAAGGCTCGCACAACATTGCAGCTATTTTATTGAACAACTAGAATCTTCAGAAGAAGCTAACGGAAGGAAAATGTCATTCATTGCACAGGAAATGGGAAGAGAGATTAACACACTAGGAGCAAAGGCTCAGCACTCTGAAATTCAAAAACTTGTTGTGAATATGAAAGATGAATTAGAAAAAATAAAAGAGCAACTGGCAAATATTGTATAATGGCATCATCGACATCGCTTAAAAATATGATCATTATTACAGCGCCATCAGGTGCTGGCAAAACTACTTTGGTAAGACATTTACTTCAGACATTCGATTTTTTAGGGTTTTCTGTTTCGGTGACCACACGTGAAAAAAGATCCCATGAAACCGAAGGAAAAGACTATTACTTTGTCTCTCCAGATACCTTCAAAGACTATATTGAAAAAGGCGCTCTTGCAGAATTCGAAGAGGTGTATGAAAACCAATATTATGGAACATTAAAAAGTGAGATTGATCGCGTATGTTGTCATGATAAAAAAATCATTTTTGATATAGATGTAAAAGGAGCAACCAACTTAAAAAAACAATATGGAGATCAAGCTCATGCTATTTTCATTTCTCCTCCTAGCTTAGAGGTTTTAGAAAAAAGGCTAATTGATAGACAAACAGAATCCGATGCAAGTTTACAAAAAAGGTTAGCAAGAGTTCGTGAAGAAATGACCTATATGAACGCTTTCGATACCGTATTGGTAAATGATCAACTTGATGTTGCAAAACGGGAAGCAGAACTTAAAACTTTACGTTTTCTTTACCCTAATTCGTTCCTTGTCCGTGAAATATTAGAGGAAGAATAAAGCAATATACCGTGAAAATAAAGTCTTTTAGGCTTTTTGTTGAGGCTTCCATTTCCATACCATGACGGCAATCCCTCCAAGAATGAAAGGTATAGATAACAATTGACCCATATTCCATGTCATTCCTTCTTCAAATCCAACTTGGTTGATTTTAAAAAATTCAATAATGAATCTAGCAGTAAATAATAAGGTAAAAAACAATCCGAAAATAAAGCCTTTTCCTACATTGTCTTTATGCTTCTTATACAAGTAGAATAAAATAAAAAAGATGATTAAATAAGATATGGATTCATACAATTGTCCTGGATGACGAGGCACATCGTCTACAGCCTTGAAAATGAATCCAGCGTCTGATCCCGTCGGTTTTCCTATTATTTCAGAATTCATCAAGTTTCCTAGTCGAATAAAAACACCCGTAAGAGAACCGCCCACAGCAACTTTATCGAGCACGCCAAAAAAAGAATGTTTGGTTTGCCAACAGAATAAAGCAATCGATAAAAAGACACCTAAAATGCCACCATGAGAAGCAAGGCCTTGGTATCCTTGAAAAACCATTTTCCCATTTTGAAATCCTACAGGTAGTAACATTTCAATAGGATGTTTTAAGTAATAAGCGGGCTCATAAAACAAACAATGACCGAGTCTTGCTCCCACAATCGTAGCAATGAAGATATATAAAGCAAGCTTGTCGATGTCTTTTAGACTATAACCGTCAGCAACAAACAAACGTTTTGCCACTTGAAATCCCAAAATAAGACCTCCAGCGAAAAGTAATCCATACCACCGTATAGATACTTTACCAAAGAGAGAAATGATTTCGGGATCTACATCCCACACGATTGCACCAAAAAAAAGATTCATAAAACAAAAGTATGGTTTTTATCCACGCCTTGTCTTATATTGAATAAATTATTGATAAAGAGACTTTGTCATTCTACAAACGCAACGATCCTGAATACAGGATGATTTGCGTGCTAGTAAACTCGAACTCAGTTTAATACGTCAAAGTTGAACAAATCAAACCTCCCATAAGGGCTAAACTGACTAGCCAATACACAAAATGCAATAGAATATATTTCCATCCACGCATTTCAAAAAGTGCATTAATACCGATAACAGGCAAAGCAATGAAAATGGATAAAAAGATTCCATGAACAGCACCATGTCTGAATCCTCGATAGCGTTCTCCATAGGTTTTCATTAATTCATTAAATGTAGTTTCTGCTTCACTTCCTGCTTGCATAACCTCAGGCATCATCATGCTGTAAACGGAAGTTTGATGTATAACAATTCCAGACATGATAAAAGCAATCATTACAGAAAACAAATAGGTCATCCCCATAATTACAACCATATTGGGATTTTTTTCCTTTAGGGTATTTTCCGTGAATCCATTCAGTTTCATCCATGTGTTTCCAATTACGTTTTTGTTGTAGTAAACCATTCCAACTAAAATAGGAATAAGGCCTGCAACAAAAAACATGTACCAATTTGAAGGCATAGCTTTTAGTTTAGTTATTGTTTAATAATACAATCTACCATACATAATTGAGGAAATCTTTCTAATTAATGCTTTAAATACTTTCCGCACAGATGTACATTAAATTGTATAAGAAAACTAAATATAATATATAATTACAGTTAAATTTTAAAATGTTTGTAATAAATTCAAATCACAAATAAGTGAGTTCTTCGTATAAAATAGAGAAATAGCTTTATACATTATTCTATCTAACTAGAACTTTCTTTCAATTAATCAGTAGTTCAAATTATTTTCATGAGAACAGAAAAAGAAAAAACACTAAGCCTACTTTATAATACTATTTTGGAGTGCAAATAGTATAACATCATCAATAAAGCTTTTTAACAAATACTCTTATAAACACTATTCTCATTTTACATGTGTTAGCTCTTTTTTTAAGATTGACAAATCAACTGGGATTCACCTTATTTTAAGAATTTATCCGACATTTTAGATTTCAGATGCTCTAAAAGCTAATCATTCGATCGAAATGTTGGAAAATGATTTTCTCATTTATGTGCTCCATTATAAAGTTTCGACCATTTTGAATGAGTGTTCTTGATAATTTTTGGTCATTTTTTAGCAAAGCTATTTTAAGAGCAAGATCTTCCGAATTATTTTTCTCAAACAATAAAATAGCGTTTGAATGTTGGGCGATCTCTTTCACTCCCTCCACATCATTTCCTATGACTGGTATATCTCTTTGCATCGCTTCGAAATTTCCTATTCCCATAGGTTCAGTAAATGCAGGAGTAATAAAAACATCGGTTCTCGCAAACAACAAATTGATCTCATCTCGATGCGCATAGTCATGTAAGTCAAGTTGTAGAGTTGGATAGTCTGCTTTTATCTTTGAATGATGGGAAGATGGTGGTCCTACAACAATGATTTTATGAGGGAATGTGAGTTTTGTACAAGCATTAAGTAAAGTAAAAAGTCCACCTGAAACATAATTTGATTTGATAAATAGAATGGTAAAAACTTCTTTTTGAACACGGACTAAAGGACCTGCATCAAGAGATGAAAAATAGCAATAATCAATTGTAGAAAGTGGTTTTTTGTAGACTCTATGAATCTGATCTTTCATTTGTTGTGAATTCGTGTGAACTTTACTTAAACCATTAATTGTTCTTTTTTCTATTCTTTTCAAAATACTTCTAAAAGCCTTTCTCTTCCAGGTCACATTAGGAAAAACATCGTTCATGTATTGCGAATCATGAAGAAAGCCCATTATATGAGGATGTTTAATTCGACGAATACTAGAAGAAGCTTCTATTATGTTATTGAAGTAAAGCACATCATAAGAAGTTGGATCAAGTGTCTGTATCTTGCGGGCAATAGTTGAACTTAATTTTAATGGAAACAAAGGACCATACCTAGGTTTTTCAATGGATAGAAAAGAAGGATGATCTTCTATACTTAGAACATCTACTTCGTGGTTTCTCTTTTCTGCCCAACGTAAAAACAATTGTGCGAAAATAGCGGCACCATTCTGACTTTTATAAATAAAACTGCTAGAGAACAGGATGCGCATACGAATGATTTACTCACACACAAAATAAAACAAAACAAAAGAACATTTATATTTGAGAAAAGAATTATTCGATGAACAAATTCCTAAGTTATAGCTTTTTTATTGCTCTTTTCCTTTTAGGAGCATTCCTTTTTATCTCCTCTTCAGATTTATCGGATGAAGATCATGCTGAAATTCATTCCTTGCCTCAGGTCATTCGTTCTGTGCCTATAGCGGACTATGTAGACTTAGGTGGAGAAAGAATACCTATTGAACGCCATGATGTAAAAGAAAGACTTGATCGTGAGCTTATGGTAAATTCATATTGGCATTCGAATACAATTCAAAACATTAAAATGGCACATCGTTTTTTCCCAACCATAGAAAGAATTCTTGCCGAAGAAGGTGTTCCTGATGATTTTAAATATCTTGCTGTAGCCGAAAGTGACCTTCGATTAAAAACATCATATGCAGGAGCAAAAGGGTATTGGCAGTTCATGAAAGCAGCAGGAAAGCAATATGGCCTAGAAATAAATGATGAAGTTGACGAACGATACCACATCGAGCGATCAACCAGAGCAGCAGCTAAGTACATCAAATATTTGAAGAACAGGTTTGGGTCTTGGACCAATGCAGCAGCATCTTACAATATGGGCCCTACTCGTTACAATAAATTATCAAAAGCACAAGGTTCATCGAATTATTTTGATTTGAACTTGAATGATGAAACGAGTCGCTATGTTTTTCGCATACTTGCTTTCAAGTATATCCTTAGTGATCCTGAAAAATATGGTTTTATCATTCATGAAGATGAAAAGTATCAGCCACTTGATAATTTTTATGTTGAAACAGTAGATCAATCAGTTGCAAGCTGGAGTACTTTTGCGAAAGAACGTGGGATCAGTTACAGGGACTTGAAAGTGTATAATCCATGGTTAATTGATTCGAAATTAACCGTAATTAAAAATACGTATCAAGTAAAAATCCCTCGTAATTAAGGCACATATATTTCTTTTATTATGCTTCTTGCTTTCAGTGCTTTCTTGTAATAGTCCCAAGAATGAAAATGAAGCACATTCCATAAGCACGTTTTCGAATCAGGATTCTTTTTGGGTTGAACCCAAAGAATATACCTTTCCCGTACCGATAGATTATGACTCCTCGGCATGGATGGAAATAAACGAATCAACTCATATCCAATTGGATCTTAGGTATGCAGGAATTGATAATTTCACAAAGAATCAAATATATCAGTGTGGGCGATGTTTTTTAAGACCTCATGTTGCAAAAGCCTTGCTTCAGGTGACGAAAGAATTAAAAACAAAAGACCAAGGACTTATTTTATACGATTGTTATCGGCCCGTTCCAGCACAACAAAAGTTATGGGACATTATGCCAAACGCTTCTTACGTTACCCCACCTTCCAAAGGGAGCATGCACAACCGAGGGCATGCTGTGGATATAGGTCTTTTTGATATAAAATCAAATCAGGTTTTAGACATGGGAACGGACTTTGATTATTTTGGAAAAGAAGCTCATTTTGATTTTTTGGGTGTCCCCAAAGACATTCTTCAAAGACGTAAAGATCTGCGCCATGTAATGGAAAGATATGGGTTTTCTGGTATTCGAACCGAGTGGTGGCATTTCAGCATGAAAGAAAATGTATCAGCGCTGTCTTCGTGGGAATGGTCTTGTGAGTAGATTTATTTTACAGTTTCTACAGTCTTTAAAGCTATCTCTTGGTCAAGATCTTTCGAATTCCATAAAGCGGCATGCACTAGAACATCTCTAGGAGTAAAAGCTCCTGCCATACCAAACGATGGACTTGTAATATGTGGATTTATTATTTTACTGATGTACACCTCATCATGAAATAAATGCAACAAATAAGTGGAATCATTTCCAGTAAGTCGACCGATACGATCAGCATACTCTTCTTTTAATTGAAGAGATAGTGCACCTTCTCCTTTTTCTTTATCCTCATACCCTATGATCTTTTCAAACATCACTTGGTCCATGTAAGGTGAACCAGAATCTTGAATAAATAAAGCTTTTTTATCGTTTACGGATTTCACCCCATAATTGTATTGACCAGCAGCTGGAAATTGTGTTTTAAAAGCTTCACTTTCAAGGATAGCTTCTACTTCTTTTTGATTTTCTTCGGACACTAGCCCGATCATAGAAGAAGCTTTGTATGGTTTTTCAGCAGCAGCATCTTCGATAAGATCACCAAGATAAGTCCTTATGTTTTGGTAATTTGACGGTGAAACAGCATAAACCACTTTCATCATTCGATCACGAGAAATAATTTCTTTTATAGATTGTTTATCTTCAATTCCTACTCCTTCTATAGTTAAGATATTATTTTCAATTGTATACTGAATGGCATCAGGATAGGTACTGAATGGCTTTAAACGATTGATTATTGTATGGGCTGTTTGTTCTTTGATGTTCTCTTTTCCTTCTATTGAGATTCGTGTCCCACCTACACTTTCAAGAGAAGGAGCTTTACATGCTAAACAAAAACTAAGAATAATAAAAGAATATAAAATGGATTTCATGTACTGATTTTTTAGCAGCAAATATAGATTCGAATTATAAAAAAGGATAGATTCTTCTATCGAATTTCCGCCCATATATCATTTGTTAAATCAACATCGGAAAGGTTCATTCCTCCTTTTACATTTTCTATGGTCATCCCCATTCCTTTCATTTCATGTTTTGTTGAAAGTAACGCACCTGTTGGCAATTCAATCCAGCCTCCCCAGGGCACACTTACACCTTTAATTGGTAAGATTTTCACAAACATATCGTAAGAAGACGGTCGTCCTTCTTCATCAAATGACCAGATGTAAATGTCTCCAGGTGTTACACCTCCACTTGAATAAATGACTTTTAATCGATCCCCACTTTCATCTTGTACCAATTCATGGCGAACACCAGGATCATTCACTTTGAAAGGTGCGGTCATCCAGAACATGTCATTGCACCAAAAGGACCAGGCTTTTTGGATCAGCTTTTCGGCCTGATCTCCTTCTTGTTTCACATTTTGGGCGTAAGCCACTCCTTTTACTTCATCAGGATCGAGTAATACTTTATTCTGTTTCCATTCTACTTGAGCCAGATTCGCTTCTTTGTCCCATAGGTAATGATGACCACCCATAAAGGTCCATTTAACATATCTAGTAGAATCCCATGCTGCTTTATTTAATGCAGAGTTCATCTTATCAATTATTTCGACGGTGCGTTCACTTTTCACTCCATCTGGTAGTTTTTTACTAAAAAACATACATCCTCCTATTCCTACAAAGAGTATAATGGCACAAAAGATAATCAGAAACTTGGCTAATTTTTTCATAAATAAGTTTTCGTACTGGAATAACATATATATAGATAAAATGTTACATCGGAACTTGTATTGGTTAATTTATCGTTAAAACATAAACTTGAAAAACACCGAAAAATAAAATATCGTTTATACTTCAAATCATAAAAAGTAAAAGAATTTAAAATGAAAAATTTACTAGGAATATTTTTAGCCGGTATTTGTGGAGGATTAATTGTTCTAGGAGGTCTTCATTTTATGAAACCTGCTACAGAAGCTTCGGAAGATACTCCCAAAATCACACCAGTCCATTACAACACCCCTGTTCCGAACACGAGCATATCGTTCGTTGATGCAGCTGAAAAATCAACTCCAGGGGTTGTACATATACGAGCTGAAGAAAGTGAAGCACTAGCTCAACAAAGATTACAAGAGAATAGAAGAAACAGACAGAATAATGGATTTGAGTTCTTTAATCTAGAAGAATTTTTCGGTGGATCTGGTGGTGGTTTCGGTCAATTTTTTCGCCAGAAAGGATCAGGTTCAGGCGTTTTAATATCTGATGATGGGTATATAGTAACGAATAATCATGTAGTTGAATTTGCAGACAACATCATTGTTACTTTAAGCAACAAACAAGAATATACAGCAAAAAAGATAGGAACAGACCCAAGCACAGACTTGGCTGTTATAAAGATTGAAGGTGAGAATTTCCCTACGGTAAAATTCGCAGATTCTGATGAAGTTCGGGTTGGTGAGTGGGTTTTAGCCGTAGGGAATCCCTTTGATTATTTGACATCAACTGTTACGGCAGGAATAGTTTCTGCCATAGGTAGAGACATTAATATCATAAAAGAAGATAAAGCAATAGAAGAATTTATTCAGACAGATGCAGCTATTAACCCAGGAAATAGTGGAGGTGCTTTAGTGAATACGAATGGAGATCTTATAGGAATTAATACAGCTATTGCTACACCGACTGGAACGTATGCTGGGTATTCTTTTGCTATACCAAGTAATCTAGCTAAGGATATTATAAATGACATAATTGAAAATGGCGATATCGAGAGAGCGAGCCTAGGTGTAGCGGGTTATGACTTGGATGATGAATTAGTAGAGACCTATAAAATTAAGGCAAAAGAAGGTTTTTATGTCATGGAAGTAATGAGTGGCAGCGCTGCGGAGTTTGGAGGAATCTTACCAGGGGATGTTGTTACAGAGTTGGATGGAAAAAAGGTGAATGGTTTCGATGATTTGAATGAAGCATTGAAATTTGGTAAAGTAGGAGATGAGATGGTCGTAACGGTCAATAGAGATGGTAAACTTAAAGACATAAGAGTCCGTTTGAGAAAATCATTATAAAAAAATTAACATTATACAACGAACTAATACATCACATAACTCGTTTATAATGAAAAGATAAAGTTGGTTTTTCGTTTTGTTTTGATGCGCCTGCTCTTCCATAGAGCGGGCGTTTTTTTTACCTTTACGGAAACGAATTTATGCTATACATTATTCCTACGCCGGTTGGAAATCTAGGAGATATGACACCTAGAGCGATCGAGATCTTACAGTCGGTAGATTGTATTCTAGCAGAAGATACAAGAACAAGTGGGAAATTATTCAAGCACTTTCTTATTCCTACAAAAGCACAAGCTTTTCATGCTCATAACGAACACCGTCAGGTAGATCGGATTATTGAACGGATGAAAGATGGAGAAACATTTGCATTAGTATCTGATGCAGGAACTCCAGGAATTTCGGATCCTGGATATTTATTAAGTACAGCTTGTCACGATCACGATATTAAAGTTTCTTGTTTACCTGGTGCTACAGCTTTTGTACCTGCATTAGTAAGTAGTGGAATTCCATGTAATCGCTTTTATTTTGAGGGGTTTTTGCCCCAAAAAAAAGGACGACAAACCCGTCTAAAGTTCATAACATCCTTAGAAGAAACAATTGTGCTGTATGAATCTCCGTATCGATTGGTTAAGTGTTTGAAACAATTGTTGGAGTTCTGTGAAGAAGATAGAATAGCCTGTGTGTGCAGAGAAATTTCTAAGATGTACGAAGAAATCAAAAGAGCTAGATTGACTGAATTGATTGCTTTATACGATGAAAAAACGGTTAAGGGCGAAATAGTCATTGTTTTATCTGGCAGATCATAAGGATTCTTGTACATATTCCAGTTACAAAGGAACATTTACCACACTAAAGATGACGGACGAAGGTGTCATACCTTTTAATTCATTCACAAATAGATTAAGATGCCCTATCTTTGCGCAAAAGCTATTTGTGTCAAAAAACTATAAAAACCAAGAACAAATCCTCCAAAAACTTGGAATCAAGGAATTAAATGCCATGCAAGTTGAGGCACAAAAAGCAATTTTTGAGCACAATGATCTTATATTACTTTCTCCCACGGGTACAGGAAAGACCTTAGCTTTTTTACTACCAATAATTGCTCTTTTAGATCCTGACTTGGATGAGATACAAGCATTAATTGTTGTTCCGGCTCGAGAACTTGCTTTACAGATAGAGCAAGTTGTACGTGAAATGGGTAGTGGTTTTAAAACCAATGCTGTCTATGGAGGTAGGGCAGGCATAAAAGATCGAAATGACTTGAAACATCCTCCAGCTATTCTTATTGGAACACCAGGAAGAATAGCAGATCATATAAGAAGAGAAAATATCTCAACAGCTCATATCAACTATTTAATTCTTGATGAATTTGACAAATCATTAGAAGTTGGTTTTGAAAAGGAAATGAAAGAAATTTATAGAGCAATGACTGGACGTCTAGAAAAAAAGATATTGACTTCAGCTACTCATCAAATTGAATTGCCTGACTTTCTTCACCTTTCGAATGTGCATCAATTGGATTTTTTGAATGTTAAACGAAATCAATTAACAATAAAAGTAGTAGAGTCTATTCATAAAGATAAGCTGGAAGCACTCGAGCGTCTACTCTTGAGTAAAGGAGATTCAAGTGGAATCGTATTTTGTAATTATAAAGACACGATTCAGTTCGTGAGCTCTTTTTTGAAAAAAAAGAAGATTAGCCATGGTACATTTTATGGAGGATTGGAGCAATTCGAAAGAGAACGTGCATTGGTACAATTTCGAAATGGAACCCATAGGATATTAATTTCTACTGACTTGGCGGCAAGAGGAATTGATGTTCCAGAAATGGATTTTATTGTTCATTATCAGCTTCCATTTAAAAAAGAAGAGTTTACACATAGGAATGGTCGTACTGCTCGGATGCATTCAACAGGTATAGCTTATGTCCTTAAGTTTCAAGAAGAAGAATTACCTATGTTTATAGAAGATGCAGGGATAGAAATAATTGAAACTCAAGAACATCCCAAGCCATCCAATTGGCGTACGTTGTTCATTTCTGCAGGAAGAAAAGATAAAATTTCAAAAGGAGATATTGCTGGATTATTTTTTAAGCAAGGCCAATTAAACAAAGACGAACTAGGACTTATTGAAATCAAACAAGATTGTGCTTTTGTTGCTGTTCCTCGCAAGAAAGCTTTTGCTTTAGTTAAAAAACTTGATCAAACTAGAATCAAAAAAAGGAAAGTTAGAATAACGGTAGTAGAATGAAAGTTAAATGGTATTAGTTGTTTTCTTCTTCTATGTTTGACTCCCTTATAATGTATAGCGGTCTTTCTTTTACATTATTTCCTATTCGACTTATGTATTCACCAATGATTCCTATACCGATCATTTGTACACCTCCGATAAATAAAACAGAAATCATTATACTGGACCAACCCTGAACCGTATTTTCGAAAAACAACCAAGAAATTAATGTGTATAGAATAAGGAAAAAAGTCAGAATAAAAACTACAATTCCCATACTGAAAACAAACTTCAAAGGAGCGTCACTAAATGCTGTGATTCCATCAATGGCAAAGCGAAGCATTTTTTTAAGAGGATAGCCTGTTTCACCTGCATTGCGCTCTGCTCTATCGAATTCTACAAACGTTTGGCGAAAGCCAATCCAACTAATCTGTCCGCGTAAAAATTTATTTTTTTCAGGCATTTCTCTTAGTACTTCAACTATACGCTTATCCATCATTCGAAAATCACCTGTATTCAATGGAATGTCAATGCTTGTTATGGAACGCAATATTTTATAGAAACCTGAAGCTGTAATTTTCTTAAAAAAAGACTCCCCTTTTCGAGAACGCCTTTGGGCGTAAACCACTTCATATCCTTCATCCATCTTCTTTGCCATCTCAAGAATAAGCTCTGGAGGATCCTGTAAATCCGCATCTATAATAACCACTCGATTTCCCGCACACTTATCTAATCCAGCAGAAACAGCAATTTGATGGCCAAAATTTCGACTAAAATCAATGTATTTCACGTGTTTATTTTGGGCGGAAAGCCCTTTAATCAATTGAATAGAAGCATCAGCACTTCCATCATTGATAAAAATGTATTCCGTTTCAGATTGTAAACCAGTCATGACCTCTTGTAGTCGATCATAGAGCAACTGAATGTTCTCTTCTTCATTGTAAATGGGAATAATCACAGAATAATCCATGGGGCAAAGATAGTTTTATTAACTGTTATTTCGACCCAACAAAAATCCAAAGACAGATCCACATATGCCACCTATGATATGAGCCGCTTGGCTAACTTGATCTTCCTGAAAAGTATGAATGACTTCTTTTCCTACAAATAATAAAGCCACTAAAATAAATGTCAATGGAATTTTCCCATCTTTCATGTTCGTAAAACTGACCAGTAAAATCAACATAAATACAATTCCACTCGCTCCTAGAAGACCAGTACTAAAAAATGCCATATTGATAATAGCCGTAATCAATGCTGTTATCCCTATCATAAATAATGTTTTACCACTGCCATACTTCTCTTCTACAATGGGACCTAGTAAGAGAATAAAAGTCATATTTCCTAGTAAATGATCAATACTTCCATGCCCTATTACATGAGAAAACATGGAGAATAATACGACAGGATGTGCACTAAATGTTGTACCTACTGCGAAGTAAGGCATGATATTCCCACCTGTAAATTGGTCTGCAAAAAAAACAACAGTGCAAATCAACGCAAAGGTTAAAATCACTGGAGCATTATAGGATATTTTCATGTTTTTTAATTATTCACGTTAATTTAATCAGTTGTAGATATTGGTGCCACGAAATCTTCCATTGAAAGATAAATGGCAGACTGTATGCGCGGGCGATAATTCTTCTTTCCAAAAGTATTGTTTTCCATCGTAGGATATGTTCTATTACTCAAAAGAATGTACACAAGATTATGCTCCGGATCAACAAAGGCACAGGTACCCGTAAACCCTAAGTGACCGAATGTAGAAGGCGAGGCATATTCACTCATGTTCTCATATTTCGATAAATCAAGTTGTTTCATATCAAATCCTATTCCTCTTCTAGTAGAATATTTATACCTCGTCGTAAATTCCATTACAGTCTGAGGAGAAAAATAATATGTTCCACCATAATTCCCACCATTCAATAACATTTGCATAAGTATTGCGAGATCTTCAGACGTACTAAATAATCCTGCGTGTCCAGATACTCCTCCGAGCATAGCGGCACCCATATCATGAACGTGTCCTTGGATCACTTGATTCCTGAAATACGCATCTTTTTCGGATGGCACTATTTTTTTAATCGAATATCGATCTTTGGGGTTATAACTGGTCAATGTCATGCCCAAAGGGTTATAAAATTGATCTTGTACATACTTGTCAAGTGTAACTCCTCCATTATGTTCTATAACTTTCATCATAAAATAAAACCCAAGATCGCTGTAACGGTACTTTTTATTGCTTCTAAGGTCTGAAACCAAGATTTTTTGCCATATAGAATCGGGATAATCGTTTCTCAAGTATAAGTTATTGGCAACTTGAATATTAAAGGAATCTGAAGGAATCATACGATAATATGATCGAAGAGCTTTTCTTTTTTTAGATTCAGGATCAATGGTTTGCGCATAAAATGGAATCCATGCGGCTAATCCTGCATGATGTGTCATCATTTCTCTTATGGTTTGATCCTTTTTGTTGGTCGTATCAATTTCAGGAATTACCGTTGATAACGTTCCATCCAAGTCTATCTTCCCTTGATCGTATAATTTCATAATAGATACAGTAGATGCAGCAATTTTTGTTATGGACGCCACATCATACATATCGTCCAGTTGTACTTGCTTCCCTCCTTCATACGTATGTTTACCATAGGCTTTATTCCATACGATTTTACCATCTTTTGCGACTAAGACTTGACAACCTGGGGCTGCCTTTTTCTTTATCATTTCTTCTACAATTGCATCTATTTTTCGCAATGAATCTATCTTCATGCCCACTTCAAAGGGAATAGCATATCCGAGGCGCCCCAAGCTAATGCGTTGTTCTCCTTGACCGTATTGATGTTTTCCAGAGCTAACAGGCAATCGACCCCGAATGTCTTGTGCACCGAAGATAGCTTGTGCTGTTCGATCTTGCATAATCGAATCTTCAGTGTAAGAAACGATAATTTCAGGATTATTCTGAAAATATGTAAGCGCATATGGAGAACCAAACAAAACAAGAAATACATCCGTTTCTTTCGAAAGACGATCAATAAACTGACGTGTTTTTCTAGTTACACCAAATTGTTTTCGTTCATACTTACTCATGTCATGTAGTGATATAATCACACGGTCGTAAGTCTTTAATTTATCAATAGTAGCTTCCATGCCAAGGGTCGTAAGATCTTTGCTTGATTGAAAATGATCAACGGATGCATAAGAATCAAGTCTTTTTTGGAATTCTGTTTTTTTAGAAGACCCTATGGCAATACTTGCATATTGGACCGTATCGATGTTGATAAACGGAATGAGATTTTTGGTATCAGAAACAAGTGTTATAGCTTCAGAAAATAATTGGCTTTTTAAGCTTAGCCCTTTTTCATTGACAAGATCTTTCGTGATATCATTCAACACAATTCGTGGTCTATATTGTAATCCACAATCGTATTTTTTACGCAAGATGCGGCGTACACTTTCATCTATTTGATCTTCTTGTATTATGTCTTCCTCCACATACTTTTTTACTGCTTTTATAGCAGCTACGGCATCTCTAGGTAAACAGATGATATCATTTCCTGCAAGAATAGCTTCCGCTTCAGCTACACCAGGAGGAAAATGTTTTGTAACACCTTCCATTTCCATTCCATCCGTAATGATAAGTCCATCATACCCTAAGCTATCTCTCAACATATTGGTAACCACCCTTCGAGAAAGGGAGGTAGGTCTATTTGCTCTGTTGTCTAAAGCAGGAACACTGAGATGTGCTACCATAATGCTGCTAATGCCTTTTTTGATCATGTAAGAAAATGGATAGATTTCTAAGCTATCAAGCCTTTGTCGATCGAAGTGTAATATGGGTAAATCGTAATGGCTATCTACATTTGTATCTCCATGTCCTGGAAAATGTTTTGCACAAGCCATCACACCTACATCTTCCATCCCTCTTGCATATTCATATGCCTTTACGGAAACATTTTCTTTATCTTCACCGAAAGATCGATTATTTATAACTGGATTAGAAGGATTATTATTAACATCAACAACAGGAGCAAAGTTAAGATGTATACCTATCCTTTTTAAATCATATCCCACTTGCCTTCCCATTTCATATAATAAATGATTATTGTGTATTGCACCTAGTGTCAATTGACGTGGATAACTGATCACATCTTTTTTGAATCGCATACCAAGCCCCCATTCACCATCTATCGCAACAAGTAAAGGAATATCTGCTAAGCCTTGGTATGTATTAGTGAGCTTGGCTTGTTTTTCTGGAGTTCCTTGAAAAAAACAAAGCGCTCCCACTTTGTGTTCTTTCACTAATTTTTTAACCTGATCAATATGATCTTGTCCTTTGTCGGAGTGTGCTCGAATCATCATAAGTTGAGCAATCTTCTCTTCAAGTGTTAAGCTGTTTAGTTTCTCTGTTACCCATGCTTCCCTAGGGTCCAACATAGCAATGGGAGCAATTTGTGCTTTAGGGGCTTTCGCCCAAAATAAAAGGGTTAATATGATGATGTTAAAGAATCTCATTTAAGTAATTTTTTTTGCAAGGAAGGATCAATCTCTATGGCTTTTTGATGGCTTAATATACCTTTCTCTTCATTTCCATTATTTCGATATGCACTTCCCAAATTAAAATGCGCTTGAGCATTTTCTGGGTTAAGTTCTACCGCTTTTTCAAAATATTCAACTGCTTTTTGGGTATTTCCTGACATTCCCATACACACTCCCATCAATCGCAAGGTTTCATAATCTTGACGATTTAAGTTATAAGCTTGTTGCAGATAAGAAAATGAGGTTTGTAAATCGTTTCTTTTTTCACCATAATATTTTCCACCATCTCTATACGCAACAAATAAATTATTCAATGCATTTTCATTTTCTGGTTGTAATTTTAAAACAGTATTATAGCTTGAAATAGCTGCTTCATATTGTTTTAAATACTGATAATTATTTCCCATAATCAAATATGCATTGGCATATAAAGGATGAATTTCAACAGCTTTTTGAAGGTACGTATTAGATTGTTCTAAATAAGTTTTTTGTTGGATTTCATCTTGTATAGATGATGCTTTTGTGGAATACGCTCCGCCTGCAGCGTGTAGGGCTTTTGCACTATTTTTCGATACGTTAACATCTGTTGTTAGCAATGTAAAATTATCTTTCCATGCTTGTGATCGTTGAAGAGTCTTTCCTGAAAATAGACATAATATAATACATACGATACCAAGAATAATGGGGCTTGCGCTTCGCTTGCCCAAAAGTTGAGCAGTAATAAAACATACGGCAAATAAAAATCCATAGGAAGGTAAGAAAAGAAAACGTTCGCTAATTGTGGTCCCTATATCAAATGGTATATTCGACATGAGGAATAAAAAACCAAAATAGAAAAACAGACCATATGCCCACCCACGTCGTTTTAGCAACCCAAAAATAGCTAAAACAACCAAGCTCACATGGACCATAAAACTTCCTAGAACTAGCGGATCTGTGAAAGTCCTGATCTTGAAAAAATACGGATAATAATCAGAAGTTAGGGGATGTGGAAATAGCATTAATTGTAGATATTTTCCCAATCCAATTAGTATGGTCGCCCATTTTTCTCCACTTGTAAAAGGTATGATATTTCCTCCCTCATATTTTAAAAATGGATTATTCATCAATTCCATACTTTCAGCTGAAATAGCTCCACTTAAGATGTTTTGGCGTACAATGAGAAAAATAAAAGACGCAATAGTAAACAGTCCAGCACCTACGTATTTCTTTTTAATGTTCTGGTCTTTGTAATAAAAAAAATAAAGAGTTAGTGGAATTAATGCAACAAACACCAAAGCGTGTTCTTTTGAAAAATAGCTAATTAAGATACAAATGGTTCCCAGCAAATAATTCCATATTGTTGCTTTTTTCTTTACAAGCAGATATAGTGCTAAAAATCCAAATAACGCAACCATTAACTCATCTCTGCCTTTTACATTAGCAACTACTTCAGTATGTATGGGGTGACATGTAAAGAGTAGAACAATAATAAATGCTAAACCTTTATTTATTTTTTGAAGAGATGTTCTAGATAGAAGATCTTTCGTAATTGAATAAAGCAGCATACAGAGCAAGCTATATAGAACGATGTTAATTAAGTGACTCATGTACGCTTTTTCTCCCCACAAGGAATATTCCAGTGCAAAAGTGATAAGGGATGCTGGGCGATATCGACCACCTTGCACTAAGGTTTCCTTACCTTCTACTTTAAAAAATCCAAAAAAAGTATCTTTTGTAAGTAAATCGGGAATACCCTTAATGCCTTGTTGGACAAATTGATTATCGGTAAATACAATAGCATCATCTTGGGCATATTCAAATGTAATAGTTGGACAGTATAGCAGAAATGCTACTAGTCCTATGACCAACACAAGAAATTTGGTTTGACGAAAAAACGAATTCACTATATTAACTGATTATTACGCGCGTAAATATAATGTTTTTTTATAATATGTAAAAGTTTTGTTTGTTTATGAATACTGTATCAGTAGATTGCATCAGATAAGGTTCGGATTAATTGCGATAACAATACAAAAGAAGACACAAGATTCAAGACGTTCTGTTGAAAATGTGGCTCGCCCATGAAATAAAGCAAAGCGGAAGAAAGATGAATTCTTTGAATCCTATAAAATGTTTAGACGAAAGATTGACGATCTATAACACACTTCAATAACTAATGTTGTAATACAGAATTAAAATTTAGTGGATTAAAAGGATGATTAGTTTTTGCCTTCTCTATGATTTTCGAACATTTCAATGGCAGTTTTTAAAAATCCGAACATACCCAATGCCAACACAATAATTCCCGTAGAAATATCTTTTATAAGACCGTCTTCAAAAAAATAATAACCAATTAAACCTAGACTTAAAAAAAAGAGTATCTGAAAACTAATAAGGGCTAACATGATTTTTCCTTTTAAAGGATTTTTCCATATTTTTTCCGATAATTTATTTTGCGTTTTTCTTGGATCCTGCAATGAAGAGAAACTAATACCATTTAATCTTTAAATTGTCGGTAATACATTCATCAAATTACAAATAAGTGAGTTCGACTTATAAAATTTAGGAATAGCCTTAGCTACTTCGAAATTTTCTAAGGAAGAAATCACCTATTTTAAGAAGAATTTAGCCGACAATTTGGATATTAAATGGTATAAATCCAAGACCCATAAAAATTAATAATGAATTGATGCCATTAAATACTTTTACTGGGTTCTCTTTTATAGAATCTAGACCATTTATATATGGACTTAATGCAAAGTAAAAGCCAATTAACATAAAAGGATATTGCAGATAACTGATGTAGTGAAAAATCTTTCTAAAATCCATATCAAGTAATCGTTTTATTTGTTTTCTATTTCTGCCATAAATTGGTCAAGAATCCCTACAATTTTTTGTTGATCTTCAGGCGCTATTTGCCACATAGGATCTGCACTCCATTTCAATTTTTCTTTTCTTATTATAGCTGATTTTTCATATAAATGGATATTAAATTCTTCTTGATCTGGATCAATCCAGAGGCCATAATAAAGGGTAGAATTTTGAACTTTTCCATATCTATTTAGAGCAAATGATGCAGGTATTCCGTAAAGTTTTTTAAGGTATTCAGATTGATTGGTTTTCGAACTCAACATCTGATTCAAATCGTTGCTTTCCTCTTTCATGCGTCTTGCACATGCTTCTTTTGCTTTTTGAATAAGTTCAGGATTCATATCTACTTTCTTATACTCTAGATCCTTTGCATAAGAAACTAATAATTTTCCTATGGGCTCATTATCTACTAAATCGAATGAATTAAACGTGTATGTAATTCTAGAATTTGTGGATACAAGAATGAGATATTGACCGAAATTTGGTTGAGAAGGAGCGTTTTTAATCGTGTAAACATTGCCTATATCTGCAGCGGTTAATTCCGTTGGCATAGCAACAGCTACAGCAACATCTTTTTTGCTTTTTGGGCTGCAGCCCAATAGAAATAATAAATAAAGTGATATTGAAATAAGGTATAAATAAGTTGTTCGAATACGTAACATATGAAATTCGTTCTTCTAAAAAATGAATGCAACAAAGCATATTTAATCAATATACGAACTATATACTCTACATACAAGGATTATTGTTCTATGTGTTTTAGTAATTTATATAAATTTGATCCATGAAAAATGAATTTCGTTTATCGATCATGCACAACATTTCAATAATTGTATGGTATATTCTAATCCTGATGCTATTTCTTATTTTTTCATGTAGCCAATCAAGAAAAGCTTACTCGAAAAATAGTACAGTAGAAAAAGAGAAATTAGATCGGTCTCAGTACAATTATATAAGTGAATATTCTGAAGGGTTAGCTACAGCATATGGAAAAGAAAAGAAATTTGTAATTGACTCTTTTGGAAATGTGCAATTTGAACTAGAGCATCCTCTGAAATATATAGATTTCAGATTTGGATATTCTATTTTTATTGATGGACTATATGAAGGTATTATAGATAAAAAAGGAAAGAAGATAGTTCCTGCTCAATATGTAGATATTGTAAAATTCAATCAACGTTTTTGCAAGGTAAAAACAAAAAAGTATGAATACAAGATTTTTGATGTATACTCGAAAAGAACTTTAGAAATTGATTCCTTGCATCCTAAAGCAATACCCATCTCTTCGAAACTAATTGCTAATTTTAAAGAGAATAGAATGGGAGCCATTGATATTCAAGGGCGCACTATCATTCCATATGAATATGATCGTTTATCACACCATATCTCCGATGTAATCACAGCTAATAAGAACTCTAAATATGGTATAATAGATGAAAACAACAACGTTTTAGTACCATTTATGTATGATGATTTAAAGCGTATAAAAGGGGATCAAGATTTATATATAGTTGCAATTGGTAAAAAAAGTGGTGTGGTTGATCAATCTAATTCCATTATTTTACCTTTGGAATATGACTATTTAAAACAGCAGAAGAATGGAAACATTAAGTTTCGAAAAGGTTCTGAAAAAGGTTATTTCGATAGTGATTTTAATGTAGTTCCATCAATTTTACAAAAAAGCCCATACGAATTTATCACGCTTTTTGAAGTAGATAAAAAAATAGGTGTAAAAAATATAAAAGGAGATATTATACATGAAGCAATTTTTGATGATATTCGGCACACTAGATATAATATTTCTTTAGTAACTAAAAATAGAAGTTATAATGTAATAAATCGCTCTGGTGATTTAATCCTAGATGAATATTTTGATAAAGTACAAGTGTATAATGGATTTTTACTAGTTCGAAAAGACTCCAAGTGGGGTGTTATAACGATGTCAAATAAAATTCTCATTGATTTAAAGTATGACAAAATCGAATTAAAGGATAATGTTTTTTATACTAAGTTGAACAGTAAGATTGGTTTATATGATTATCATGGAAATCAAATTTTAGAACCTAAATACAATAAAATTGAACGACATAAGAATATTATAATTGCAAATAGTCTAGACAGTTGTTCGGTCTTATCTCGAAATTTTGATACAGTTTATAAAGGTCTAGGAAATATAAATACATCAAATCAACAACATAAGGATTATTTAATGATCTTAGAAAAAGACAATAGAATGTATATTGTTGATTTAATGGCGAAAAGAAAAGTTTTATCTGGATATAATGAAATACATGAATTGTCGCATATACGAGATGTATTTAAAGTTTCTGTAAGTAATAATAAAGTCGGCCTTTTGCATAATAATGGGGAATTGATTTTGGATACGATTTATAATGACTTCCAATCCGTACTTACTACTAAAAAACATTTTTTAGCATATTCTGATCATGGAGTCGAATTATATGATCATCATGCAAATCAACTTATTGCTCCTTTGTATGATGAGATTAGAATGCAAAATGAAGATCACATCGTTGTAATAAAAGATAATGCACTTGGTCTTATCGATATTCATGGGAACCAATTATTATCTCATCGGTATAAAAGAATTCGAGGTAAGATTCAGGATTATTATGTTGTTGCTGAGGATCGTAATTTTGGTCTGGTTGATTCATTAGAACAATTGATCATTGACTATTCTTATGAAAGTATCAAAGAATATGCATTCCCGATTGTAATGGTTAGAATTAATGGACTATATGGCATGCTGAATGTAGAAACAAAACAACAAACAGAAATTATTTTTAAGGAAATAGATTATGTTACAGACAGATTAGTTCGAATTGAAAAGAATGGTTCTTATGGAATTATGTCTGTTAAAGGAGAAATAGTTATCCCTCCTATTTGTGATAAGATCAAAATTGAACGGAAAAAAGAGGAAATCAATAGCGGGCGAAGGTATAAAACTAGTGTTGTTTATGACAGTGAAATTATAAAATACAAAATAAAATATAAAGGGATAGAATTTAATCTAGACCCTCAATTTAAGTGTCTGACAAATTGTGATAGAAAAGATGAGTTACAGAAACTTTTATTAAAATCAAATTAACCAAAATCTTCTGTTTCTGCTAGATGTTTTAGTTTTTGATTCATTTCAATAAATCCTGCTTTTGTATCTTTTTCTAGCTTTCGTTTAAAAAGAGTTACCAGTATACCTGAAAAGTATTCTTTGTGTTTGAATGTAGATGTGCCATTTTTATTATCTATTATTTGGAAAGAATGTTCGCCATCAAATAATCCTGAGAACACCAATTTTCCTAGCCAACGTATTTCTTTATATTGTTTAA
>JAHDGD010000242.1 GCA_020627825.1 Saprospiraceae bacterium | reverse complement strand
AAAGAAATTATCGGTCAGCAAAACAAGAGATACAGGGTCAGTAAAAGGTGGAAAATGGGAGTGAGATGGTGGTTGTATCGAGGGGCTGGGAAAGTGGGAGGGTCGATTATTAAAGCGTTTCCAAGTTACGTAGTATCAAATTTAGTGATATTCACAAAATCACTCCACACATCCCCAAAACCCCCTCCCAAATCAGCTTAATAAGCTGCTAATTCACTCTATTTTGAAATAATCTTGAGCCTATTATTCAATTCGCTTCTCCAATATTTACTGTTTTCAACAGTAATCCATAAATCGCTTTGTCTTGATCCAACTTATTTCCATGATATCTTAACTGAATGAGCAGTAGACCATCTATTAGAGGCCGTAACTACCACAATATCAGCACTTCGCAATCAAAAGCTTTGTTTCTTGGTACACACACAATCGTCCCCTTAGAAAACTCCCCATTCAATTAACTTCTGGCTTATTTATGGTATATGACAAAAATTTTTAACTAATGTCAAAAAGAAAGAGCATCAGTAAGGGGAATAAAATCAAACGAAGTAGATGAATATAGAAATGTCACAAAATATTATACGATATCTAGAAATTAAATTGGGGTTACAACCTTAATTTTTTGTTTCTTTTGCAACAAGGCAAAAGAAAAAACACGAAGCCTACTTTATAATACTATTTGCATTTCAAAATGGCGTATTAAATAACGCAAATAAAATGATTAAATTCAAGACGAAAAACGCAGTCATATCCGTAGATACGGCAAATGAACAACTGTTCTTGCATTGGCAAGCATATCGACGTTGAAGTCGAAATAAATTGTGAACCAAAACTTGATGTTTCGGATGAGATGCAACGCTGAAGTTAATCATTTTAGTAGGTAGAAATACGCCATTTTGGTGTGCAAATAGTATAACATCATCAATAAACCTTTTTAACAAATGATAACTAAACTCTATTCAGCATTTTACATGTGTCAACACTTTTTTTAAGATTGAAAAATCAACTGTGATTCACGTTATTCAAAAAAGAATTTAGCTGATAATTTAGAATTTAAATGGGATTAGTACCAAAAAGAACACAACATATAAGAAAAAACTTATATATTTAATTTTCAAATATGTCGCATGGCGTCGAAGAAATCAAAGAAAGCGAAGCAAAAAAATACACAGCACCCCAAAACTCAAGTTAGTCCTCGTAAAGCAACAGTTCCTGGTTTTTGGAAAGATAAAACCAAGCTGTTGCTTTCATTTTTAGCTTTACTAATCACATTCCTTGTCTTTAGCGACGCGTTGAATAACACTTGGGTAAGCTGGGATGATGATCGAAACTTCATGGAAAACGAATGGGTGCAGAACATCAATGCATCCAATTTTTGGGAATATACAGTCAATATCTTTACATCCAATGTTATCGGAGGGTACAATCCATTAACAGTATGGACTTTTGCGCTAGAAAACTTAACCTTTGGGTCGGATGATGCTGGACTACGTTGGTGGCATCTAAACAATATTTTGCTTCACTTGATCTGCGTTTTCCTAGTCTTTAGAATCGCCTTGTTGCTCAAATTAAAACCATTACCAGCCTTTTTGGTAGCTGTCCTATTTGGTATACATCCTATGCGAGTGGAATCCGTAGCATGGTTAACAGAGCGAAAAGATGTTCTATTTGCAGCATTCTATTTTGGGGCTTTATTTTATTACATAAAAGCCAGACTGAAAGGAAAAGAATATGGCAATATAGCCATCATCATTCCTTTGTTTATTCTCAGTTTATTTTCAAAAATTCAAGCTGTAAGTTTACCACTTTCTATGATCGCTATTGATTACTATCTGTCTGGAAAGTTTGAATGGAAATCCATTCTATCAAAGATCCCATATTTTGTCTTATCGATCTTAATAGGGTCTATTGGCTATCTTATTTTAAGTGAAGAGGGTGTAACGAGTGATAGTACGGGTTTCAATTTTATTCAACGCTTATTTGTTGGATCATGGTCTTACCTCATTTATCTGGTAAAGTTGATCTATCCGTACGAAATGTCTCCTTTATATCCCTACCCTAGCAGTTTTGAAAACAAATTTTATCTGAGTGCCATTCCATTCTTCACCTTAGTAGGCGCCCTTGTTTTTGCCTGGATGAAAAAGGCCAAAATATGGGTATTCGGGTTTTTATTTTTTACGTTCAATATTATGTTTGTTCTTCAGATCATAGGTGCAGGGCAAGGATTTACAGCGGATAGATTTACCTATGTTCCTTATTTTGGCTTGTTCTTTATCATGGGGTATTTTTATCAGAAACTGGATGTAAAGAAGTTATGGGGTAAAATTGTGTCTGGACTAATCGTGTTGTATCTAGCGCTCTTCTGTTGGATGACGTATCAGCAGATCGGCATATGGAGAAACTCATATAGTTTATGGACCTATACCATTGGGCTTTACCCAAAAACAAAAGTAACATGGGGAAATAGAGCTAATTGGTTGAGAGATAATGGCTATAGAACACAAGCACTTGCTGATTATTCACATCGTTTGACTTTGGGATCGGACGATCCGGAGCCTTTCAATTCGAGAGGGAAGTTATATTTCCAAAGCCAACATAGTGATACTTTGAATCTTGCATTGTCCGATTATAAAACAGCAGTGAACCTTGCGAGATCGAAAGCTAAAGTCAACCAAAGTTACAAAGATAAACTTCCTGAATATTTGGTAAATTTGGGATCAACATATGCGCGATTGGGCTATAATGCCGAAGCGATCAAAACCTTTACAGAAGCAGAACAGCTCAACCCTAAAAATCGAAACATTTATTTCAACCGCTCCATCACCTATCATAACATAGGGGATTATTCCGCAGAAATAAAAGATTTAGAAACCTATTTGAAATTTGATCCATATAATGGAATGATGTGGATAAATTTAGGCGCAGCCTATCGTCTAACGAATCAATTTGCGCAAGGAGAAAATGCATTTGCACGCGCTAAAAAATATACTCAAATACCAAATTTGTATATTGAAGAAGCACGCATATTCATTGCACAAGGAAAATTCGACCAAGCGAAAGCCAATGTCCGTATACTTGTTCAAAATGGAATCCAGCTGCCATCGGATTTAGCAGTGCTTGCGAATTGATAGAATGGGATTCATAAGTAAGAATGTGTTAATCTCTTTTTTTCTTGGATTTACATCCAAAAATCTTGGTTTCAATGATGTACTCATTTGAACAATGAAATCAAACAATTTTAGTGTTTTATTAGCTTGAATTGTATGGCTTCACTATGAATAATGAAGTATCCACAATGTTCTGTCATTACACCAACTTCTTGAAATTCAGGCGCTTCAATAATCAGTGGATATTTAAATGAGGCAAATGATCCGTCTTCAAATTTGATTTCTACAGATTCATCTATTTGAAAATCACTTGCACTTATAGTTTCATACCTACTTCCTTTTTCTTTTAAGTATTCCTTGATTTTATTTTTCCATCTTTCAGGTAAGTCATTTTGATTCATTTGTACTAAATTTATATGGGGTCATAGATGAATTATTTTGTAGCTATCTACTGAAGACGGTATAGGGTTATATAAAATATTCTCTTTTTATTTTTTTAATTGCAAGTTGAAACTTTTCGGAATCAAATCCTTTTTGTAATTCTGTTAAAATTAGTTTTCCTTTATGTTTTTCATCAAGTTCATTTAATGATTTATCATCATCAATTATCAAGAATTGTTCAATTTCAAACTCCGCAACAAATCTTAATATTTCTTCTTTCCTAGTATTGCATTCATAATATTCTGGTATAAATCCTTTTATAGCACTTTTAATATTTCGATTTTTAAAAATTCGATTAAATTCCGCTAGAGTCTTTACTGTCCTCCTTGTTGAGCTCAGCCAAATTTCGAAATCAAATTTTTGTAAAAGTTTATTTAGATTATTGACACAATTCATATTAAATTCAGAATAGCCGTCAGAACTTATCTTGTCCGTCTTCCATGCAGGTGTTGTAATCAGAACTCCATCTAAATCAAGTATAAGAATTGTCCTCTTCATTTTAAATCAGACATTGATATATTAGAAAGTGTATGTTCCGATTCCAGCAATAACTCATCAATTTTAGATTCTATAAGTTCAAGTTTTTCTCTATTTACTAATTTTCTTTTCCATTTCAGTTTGTGAAAAGATCTTTCATTGTCATACCAAGCTATGTTTATGAAATTCCATTTGCTGGCATCCACGCCACTACTTTTAAAAGTAGGTTGTATAATTATAGCTTTAGAAATATCATTTTCTATCCAATCAATTCTTCTTTCCTCAAAAGTTCGCAACTCCTTTGGATAGCTTGGTCTGTCTTTTGTCAATATCGCCCCAAGTTTTAATGATAATAATTCCAGTTTAGTATCTATTTCTTTGAATTTATTCATT
>JAHDGD010000241.1 GCA_020627825.1 Saprospiraceae bacterium | reverse complement strand
ATTCATATATCTAAATTAAAATTAGTAACAACATTACTCCTGCCATTAAAGCCATGAGTAGATCTTCAGTTAAAGTAACCCAAGTCATTGGAACTTTGAACACCACCCCTAAACAAGCACACATGATTTTCTCTTTTTTCTTAAGTTTTAAATACACTCCTACAGCCGAGATACTCATCACAAATAACGTAACTATGTTTGTAAACAATGAGAATATGCCTATTAAATACAGGGCTCCCAATGCTAGTTCTATAAATGGATACAAGTATCCATATTTTGGGTATTTCATTGCCACTACGTCGTACATGCGATATGCATCTGCAAATCCTTTGAGATTAAATACCTTAAAGAAACCAAACGCCACAAAAAACAATCCCATAAATACTTCCATCCATCTCATAAATCCTCCTGAGAACACATTCACCCACAAAAGTGACAAGATGATGATTCCTGCAAACATTGTAATGAGAGGTAAAAAATCTTTAATTGTGTATTTTTCTTTAATCATATTATTGTAATAAGGCTTGTAATCCGTCTTCGAGAATATCAATCTCAATATCAAGGGCGTGTCTAATCGTTTCTTGTGCAATCTCTGAACGTCTCCCCGACAAACAAACCAACACCACTTGTTTATCAAACCTTTTTATTTGTTCTGGGTTTGAACCTAAAGAAGCAAGTGGAATATTTACTGACGAGAGAGGGTTGTTCGCTTCGTGTTCATCCTCATTTCTAACATCGACAATTACAACCTCACCTTTCATTTGTCTTTGTAATAATTCTTTTAGAATCATATTATCGTTTTAATTTATAAACCTTAAGGATCTCAGATACTGCTTTGTCTTCTTGACCATTTTTCACTTGGTTAATAACACAAGATTTTAAATGACTCTCCAGCATCACATCTTCCAGAGACTTCAATGCACTGCGGACAGCACTCGTTTGAGTGATGATATCTATGCAGTAGGCATCTCCTTCTATCATCTTCTGGAGTCCTCGAACTTGCCCTTCAATTTTTTTAAGTCTTACAAGACAGGGTTGTTTGCTTTCTTTCATATAAATAGTATATACCCCTAGGGGGTATATGGCAATATTAAATAAACAGAACCTAACTTAGCACCTTATAGGTTCTTTTGCACCTGAATTCTTTCGAATAACTTTTGTGACCACTTGGTGTCACCATCCTGATAATCAAAGGAAGCACTAGTGTAGCGGGATAGCCTAGCCTCCATTCTCATAATTTTTTGCATTTCTTTCGTTGGCTTACCACGATAGTGTCGTCTTTTGATTTTTTCCTCAGCATTCTTTATTGCATGATAAAGAGTGTAGTACTCCATTGACCTATCTAGATAGCTGTTTCCTTTATTAGTAAGACGTGATTCATAGGTTAAGTCGTGACAGTGACGGCATGCAAAACCAATATCATGTAAATAGTAGAGTGTGTTCACGCGTTTTTTACATCTATTTCCGTAGTTACCATATGGACACTCAAGATATCTCCGAACTCCACCAAAGTGAACAGGTATAGAAATAATTTTCGAATAAAGCTGATATCCATCTCCATAATCGAAGATCAAGTGAGGCTCTTCGCCCTCTAGTTGTATTAGAAAATCACCGAACATGCGCCCATTAATATCGATGGTTCCTTTACAGAGTGAACTAAACCCCTCAGCCCTCATAATTTCATTGAGATTTATTCTTGCCAAGCCATCTGCTACAGTTTTTGCCATCTTGTAATTATACCGAAATCTATTGAGATAGAATACAAAACAAGATGGTCAATATCTCTAAAAGGCGTTGAAGAATATGGTTTAAATGGAGATTGTTGTTTTGTTTTTCATTCCTACTAAAAAAGTAAGCATTGTTCAGACATATTGCTGTTTTTACTGTAAAATGAAGACCTGCTTGGAAAACTAAAGAAAATACCCCTTCGAGACGGTTGGAGACATGAGGCGCACGACTTTACTAACTGGTTATCACTTGAAGAAAACTTAAACCTACTGGGCGATGAGCTTGGTTTTGACATAACCTTAATTCAAACTGAGGCAAAAGTAGGAACTTTCAGCTTAGACATATTAGCTGAAGAATCAAATACTGGAGAAAAAGTTATTATTGAAAACCAACTTGAATCAACCGACCATGACCATTTGGGAAAAATCATCACATACGCATCGGGGCACGATGCAAAGGCAATAATTTGGATTGTTAAAAGTGCTCGAGAAGAGCACAGACAGGCAATCGACTGGTTAAATGACAACACCAACGAAGAGCTTGGATTTTATTTAGTCCAGATTGAGCTGTGGCAAATTGAAGACTCTGTTCCTGCGCCAAAATTTGAAGTGATATCAAAACCAAATTCATGGGCAAAGACCGTGAAAAGTATTAGTGATAATGCGGAACTAACAGATACAAAATTAAAACAACAGCGTTTTTGGCAGGAATTCAAAGAACATGCAAAATCTAACAATACATCGCTACGCTTTCAAAAAGCACGACCTCAGCACTGGTTTGTGATGGCAATAGGAAGTAGTGAGTGTTATCTGTCATTAACTATCAATTCTCGTGAAAATCAGTTCGGTTGTGAATTACACATTCGAGACAACAAGGATCTCTTTCATTCACTGCATGACAAGAAAGAATTAATCGAATCAAATATAGGAGCAGAGCTAGAATGGATGGAGTTGCCTGAAAAAAAAGCTAGTCGAATTAAGATTTCACGTTCTGGATCATTTGAGTCGGAAGAGGGCTGGCCTGAAATATTTGACTGGCTGCAAGACATGGCAGAAAAGTATCAAAAAACATTTCCAAATTTTTTCAATTTAAATACCTAGTGATTACGACTATATGCATGAAAAAGAATTTATAGAAATATGTTCTGATAAGGATTTCTGGAAAGCTGTTCGTAGAAATAAATATGTTTCCTATAAACATATAAGTGACGTAAAAAAGCGAATGGTACTAGTGAAAAATACTTACAAAGAAATCGCTTTACGAACCTATTATCCATCTCCTCCAGAAAAATACTTAGTATCCAATAAAGGCTATGGTGTAATTAGGGTAGTTCCAGCCTTATCAATTAAAGATATTCTGGTCTATTATTATTGCGCCAGAAAGCTGGAGCGCTATATTGCATCTAACAGGACAGATAATACCTTCGGAGGGTGGGGCTTGAGCGGTAAACTAAGAAGAGCGGAGGAGCAAGAAGATAAAGAAATCAAGGATCAAATTATTGTTTTGGAAGATCAGGCGTATATATTCAAAAGTATAGGTAGTCAAATCTTTTTATCATCTTCTAATGCATTGGCCTGGTTTAGGGAGTGGAATGATTTTACGCACAGACTGTATGAAAGATGCAAAGAAGAAGAGGAGGGATATGTTGCTGAGTTAGATATTGCCAACTACTACGATTCTATTCAGATTGACAACCTAATATTCAAAATTAGAAAAGTAGTTCCGCCGCCAATGAACAGTGTAGTGTATTTACTTGAACATTTTTTGAAATTTTGGAATAGGCATATAAATTTCTATAGACAACAAGGTTCGGGGCTACCTCAGGATATATTTGGTGAATGCTCCAGAATTTTAGCTAATTTCTACTTGCAAGACTATGATAAAAAAATATCAAGACTTTGCTCTGAAAAAGGAGGTCAATATTTCAGATATGCAGATGACCAAGTATTTTTTGCGAATAGCAAGCAAGATTTAGAAGAATTAATAGCAAGAGCATCGAGTCTCCTAATGCGAGAGGGGCTAAATCTAAATCAAAAGAAAGTGCGAATTTTTTCAACAAAAGATTTTAAAAAATACCATGCATTCGAAAGCTTTAAGAAGCTAACTTACCCCAAAAATAAATACGATAAAGCTGTTATTGGTAGTCAAATAAAATTTTTCTTAAAAAACAGAAAAAACCTTAAAAAATCAGGGGTAAGTCTTTTGCGCTGCCTAATCTCACGTATTCACGGACAGAACAATAGAAGAGGGATACCAAATCTCAAAGAATTGAAGAATTATTTACTTGTCGATTATATTCCAAAAAATTCCCACTTATCTCAAAAAGATATGCAAAAAATATATGATTTATTGAATGTATCTGAAAAAAATAAAATGATATCTATTATCAATAAAAATATATCAAACTCATGGTATACGCAACAATTGTATGATATTAGGGCTTTTTATAGAACAAATAAAATTCCAGTTCGTGAAGTAGGAAAAAGAATAACAAAGGTGAAAAATACTTATCAGTTTTCAAAATAAAATTATTATGGTCTCGATTGACGTTATGGACGTAGTGGACTATTATCTAGCACGAACTTTGGAAAAAAGTGATAGCGCTGTTCGTAGATATAAGTTCTAACTTTTCTAAGTTCGGCGCACACTAAAGTAAAAAACACTCAAGTGAGTGTTTTTTACTTTAGTGTTTTG
>JAHDGD010000049.1 GCA_020627825.1 Saprospiraceae bacterium | reverse complement strand
GAGGCAGCGTAAACTTTTGCATTCCAGCCAGAAATAATAAAATCACATTGCTTTAGATTATACAAAGAGGTCAGGAGCCCTTTTGCATGTTCATTTGCAAACATCTTCTGATTACCCTCCTTTCAAAACCCAACCAAAGGACTCCCGACCTATTGGTTCCCTTTTCAATGAAATAAAAAATGACAATTACTTTTTACATTTTAATGGGTTACCTAAATCCAAATTAAACACTTAATAGTAGCTAGTGTGAAGAATACACATGCTGGACCCCACTTTCATGAGAAGCATATATCTACAAGGTCAAGCTGGTAAATCTTACCAATTAGTAGATGCTGACGATATGATTATTGTCAGGTCTAACCGAGCTGTAGATATTTTTAATATCAAATATCAAAATAAAGCTAATCGATATCTGATCAAACAACACTTGAAGGAAATTGCCCATTTCCCAGAATCCAATGTCAGAATCTATCAAATCCAAAAAGCAGATAAAGACATTGTTGTGCTGCGAGATGAACTAAGGTCAATTCTTAAAAACGAAAAAAAAGAAATAAAATTTGCAGGTCGAGTCCTTCGATATGAGA
Source organism: Saprospiraceae bacterium (assembly GCA_020627825.1). Lineage (GTDB taxonomy): Bacteria > Bacteroidota > Bacteroidia > Chitinophagales > Saprospiraceae > JAHDFB01. Next base: position 25,806 of record JAHDGD010000049.1, on the reverse strand, counting down.
ATGGAAAATCATACAAGATTTACACAGAAAATATTTTTGTCAAATTTAGAGATCATTTATCAAGTAATCAATGCAGAGATTTTATCAAAAGTTGGGATGACATCAATAAAATTAAAAACCAACTCCATTTTTGTAACAATGGATTCTTTATAGAATCGAGAGACAACATTGGCCAAGATGTTTTTGATTTATCAAAAGAAATACTAGACCAACAAGACATTATTGAGTTTGCGCATCCAGAACTAGTAGTCAAAAGAAAAAGCCTCAACAAAGACATAAGAACTTATTACAAGAAAGTACAAGAAGGTAACAATTGGGTGCATGAGAAAATAAATCTTACTGAAGCTTGGAAAACCACAAAAGGAGAAGGAATTAAAATTGCCATAATAGATGATGGAATAGAAAAGTATCACCCTGCCTTCAAAAATAGAATTATTGGACAAAAAGATTTTAGTTCACAATCTGAAGATGCATCTCATAAATTTCCTTTGGAAATGCATGGCACAGCCTGTGCTAGTATTGCTGTTGCCAATGACAAAAATATTCAGGGAATAGCACCCGAGGCTTCACTTTTACCGATAAGATCTAAAGGTTTTGGTTCCGTAAGGGAATCCGAAGCATTTTATTGGGCAGTCCATCAAGGAGCAGATATCATTTCTTGCAGCTGGGGTCCAGAAGACGGATATATTTTTGACACGCAAGATGATGAACTTGAACAACCTATACCTGATCATACTAGACTTGCCATTGACTATGCAGCCAAACACGGTCGCAATGGCAAAGGTGCAATAATCCTGTTTGCAGCAGGAAATGGAAGAGAGCCCGTCAAGCATGACGGCTATGCATCACACCCTAAAGTCTTGGCCATAGGCTCGAGCAATAAAACGAACAAGCCAACAGTCTATACAGATTTTGGGTGTCCATTATTTTGTGTTTTTCCATCAGGAGATTATGCAATTCGTCGCAATCAAAAACTAGAAAAAAAATACGGAGTAAAAACAGCAGATCGGCTAGGCAAGGAAGGAGCGAATGTCGGAGATTATTATGATTTGTTTGATGGAACATCAGCATCTTGCCCAGGGGTGGCTGGAGTTGTAGCACTAATGTTGTCCATTAATCCCAAATTGAAATTAACAGAAATTAAAGAGATTTTAAAGCAGTCTTGCCTTCCGCTAGGGAGGAAAAGCATGCAATACAACAAAGGTGGATTTCCCTATTCTGAAGAATATGGTTATGGGCTTATTCAAGCAGACTTAGCGACAAAAAACACCAAAATATATTCTCAAAAAATTAAAAACAAATTTATGGAACAGAAAATTTTTGCAGTTCATATAGGTATCAATGTAGTTGACAATAATTACTATCAAGGACAAATATCCAATCTAGAAGGATGTGTCAATGATATGAATACAATGTCCAACATGGTTAGTAATAAATATGGCGATTTACTTACTGAATCTCCTAAACTCTTCTACTCCAATGATGGCTTCGAAGATGAAGAAATTTTACCTACCAAAGGAAATATATTAGGACACTTAAAGGAACTTAAAGATAAGATGGAGTATGGTGACTTCTTGATCATTAGCTACGCAGGACATGGTGCACCCCACCCTGATATCAATGGTGATGAAGATGATAATACGGATGAGTCTTGGGTTTGTTATGACGGTTTTCTTATCGATGATGAGCTCAATGAGGCTTTCGCCAAATTTGCAGAAGGTGTTAACATTCTCGTCATCTCGGATTCGTGTCATAGTGGTACAACTACGAGAACAAGTAATTTTTCAAGGTATTCCAATAGAGAATCTAGAAACATCAGGTATACACCGATCTCAACAGTCAAAAAAATATTGGAACTAAATGGTGAGCTCACACAAAGAAAAAGATCTATGGCAGATCCAAGTATAACTATAGATGCATCAGTACTCCTGCTTGGCGCTTGTCAAGATCATGAGTTTGCTGGTGAAGATAATGGAGAAGGTTTATTTACACGGAGCTTAAAGACAGTATATCAAAATAATTACAACCTTAGTTACAAAGAGCTCATGGATCAAATCAAAGCTTATATGCCCCATGATCAAAACCCCAATATATATCAAGAAGATCTAAAAGACCCTAGGTTTTTAGATTATAATTTCATGGACTTCAGTCCGAGAAAAATCAAACCACTAACGACTTGGGTCAACGAACCTGAAATAACCGAAGAAGAAGAGATACTTTCTCATGCTATCATCGAAATAAATTATAAAAAAGATGAAACCAATCGAGAACTTAGATTAAAGAAAAGCGCCACCAGTCTTTTCGAACATGCACATAGTCGATATCTTCAAACAAGTCTAAGAACAAAAGATTTAAATGGAAAAAACCCTTGGGATAAAGCACATACCTTGTTGGATCATATTTATATAAATGACCTAGACAAAATAGAAAGGATCAACCTGAAAGCAATCAATAGCTTCTATGATGATCAAAATTATAGAAAGTTAAAACTCAGAAAAACAGACTATAACGACAAATCATATCTACCAAGTTATCCTGATCCTAGTGCCAAAAAATATAATATTGAAAACAAAATGATCTGGCACCTGGAAGATAATTATAGTCAACTTCGATCAGCATTTTATGAATTATATCATGAGCAGATAATTCGAGAAGATCTTCCTGATAAAAATGAAGTAGCAAAAATTGCTCATTTTGACACTGGAATTTATCCAGATCACCCGCTTCTACCAGAACGCTTTGATAAGGATAAATCAGACAATAATATTACAGACACAGTACGGATTCTTCCTGAGCAACAAGGACACGGAATGGGTACGATTTCCATTCTTGCTGGCAGAAGAATGTCCGGACTTAAACATGGTAATGATGAATATTTTGGCGCACACCCCTTTGCAAATATTATCTCTTATCGTCTATCCGACTCGGTGGCCGTTTTAAATTCCAAGCAATTTGTAAGAGCTATCAATAAGGCAATTGAAGAAAAAGTAGATGTCATCACCATGTCAATGGCTGGCCTTCCGGACGCAGATATGGCAGACGCAGTCAACCGTGCTTACGAACAAGGAATAGTAATCGTTTCTGCAGCAGGAAACAACTTTGTTAAAGGACTTGGAAAACTTTTGCCAAAAACTATGCTTTACCCTGCTAGATTTGACAGAGTAATTTCCGCACTTGGTGTAACATTGGACAACACGCCCTATTTATATGACGAACAAGAAGTTAAACGTGCAGCAAATGGAGAATTTATGCAAATGTGTTACGGACCCAAATATGCTATGACAAGTGCAATGGCGGCTTATACGCCTAATATACCTTGGTTTGGAAACAACTGCACAAATCTAACCGAAAACAGTTATGTCAACACTGGTGGTGGCACATCTTCTGCCACTCCACAGATTGCAGCGGCTGCAGCTTTGTACATAGATAAATATAGAAATGAACTTGATGAGCTTTCTACAGATGAACCTTGGATAAAAGCTGAAATCGTCAGACAAGCTCTGTTCCAAAGTGCAAAGCTGCCAAAAAAACACCAAAAACAATTAGGCCAAGGAATACTCAAAGCAAAAAAACTTCTCAAACCTAAATATCATCCAAATAATATTGCTAATGGAATCACCAAAGCAAAAGAAGCAAAATGGAATGGTGGCTTCTTCAATAAATTACTGAAATCTTATAGATCTCAAACTTCAAAACAGCAATTAAAGAACTTGTTATTACAGCAAGAATTAATGTATTTAATCCATAGAGATGAGTCTCTTTCTAGTTTTCAGGAAATAAACTTTGAATCAAATGACAAGAAGATAGAAATATCTGACAAGGACAAAAAAGATCTATTAATTGGAATACATAACTCAAGTTATTCTAGCCAATTCTTAAAGTCAAATCTTTCCTTCAAAGGTATTGACCTAACGACAGAATTACTTGCTAATAATAGGGCGGTATATTTTCTTCAATCTGATGATTCCATAAAGCTGAGAGGACAAAATGTTGAATTTATATCAGTAAAAGAAAAAATGGAAACGGTCAATATTGAATGGACATCAGAAAGTGTTCAACTCATTCATATCGAAGCAGATTTAAAAATTGGCAACAGATCAAGAGGTACAGGAATTAATATCGATCACGACAACGACTCAAATAATGAACACATTATTAATTATGTCCAAGAAGAAGTAGATGGCGAAATGATTGCCCAATGGAATTTTGATCATTCTAAAAGCTTAGCAAATAGAAGTAACGCAAAGCAAGAAAGCACTATATTTATGAATATTGACAACGACTCTTTGTCCAGCGAAAATCGATCTTTAAAAAATTTTGGTGGTAAGATAAAAAAGGGCTGGACCATTATTAAAAGTGTCATCAAAAAGGAGCATCCAGAAGTACTTGTAGGTAAAATTATTGAACAAAAAAATAAGCTTCGGGTATTTGACTTGAAGGATGAACAATGGATTGGATATACTGAAGATCTTTCCCTCGAAGAAAAAGATCGAGAACAAGTCAAGCTTGAAAAAGCATTGATGAAAATCAAATCGCAAAAGCATACCCTATTTTTGTTTCATGGATTATTTAGTTGTTGCAAAGCGGGATTTGGACTTTATTTAAAGAAGAATTCACCTACTATCAATCGTGTCTTTGACCGATATGTTGTCGGGTTTGATTCGGCGGATGTTGTCCAAGGTCTAGAAGGTAATGCTGAGGCATTTCTAGAATTACTTTCCAAATATGCCCCGGCAAGAAAAAAGAAAATAGACTGTACCGTATTAGCTCGCAGCAGAGGATGTGCAGTAGCAAGATTTATCTTTGAAGATAAGCTTCAAAAAGCGGCCGATTTCAAACTAGACCTAAAACTAAAGAAAATGATCCTTTTGGCTCCGCCAAATCAAGGAAGCCCTATTGCTGAGGATAAAAAATATACATTGTTATTAAATGTGTTGTCAACTTTTTCCAAAAAGCTCACAAGTCCACTTATTGGTTCAGCACTTTGCATTGCAAAATATTACAGCAAAGAGATTGTAGCCCTCCCGGGAATCGATGATCTAGAGCCAAAAAGTACAGCATTAAAGAAAATCAATCAGGGAACAAATAAACTGAAAAATTATTATGTGGTGATGTCAAATTTTGATTCAAGAAACATACTTCGAATCATTTTAAACAAAAGTTCTGATTTATACATATTCAGGAATAAACCAAATGATGGAGTACTACCAGTCCTTGGGGCTACAGAATTAAATAAAAAAACAATTCTGAAAGAAGGCGATTTAAATCTTTTATTATTATCTAAGAAAATGAAAATGCATCATTTTGACTACATGCAACCATATGATAAAAAATTCTACACAGATGATAATGAAGATGGCAAAAACAAGGTGAAAGATGAAGTTGAGAAATGGTTATTTGAATAATAAACATTTATTTAAAACTGCTCCACGCAAGATCCTGGAGTAATTTCTGAGGGCATACACCTGTACCAATTCCTGTAAATATAATATCATCGACCGAATCGTCACTATTGATTAAAACTTAGTCCACTGGGTATTGATTTTCAAGTGTTGTTACCCAGGATAGTACATCTATTTTATTGATAACTTTTCAAAAGGTGAACAGGAGGAAATGAAAAGCGTCAATAATATATGGGTTTTCATTTAAATAATTTAAAGCTCTAAACAGAACAAAGCTACTATCTGCAAACTTAAATTTTGATGCCATTTATTTTTTATTGATCTTTAAGGAAATAGCCATCATTATGAAAATATTCTTGATTCAAACAATATTTTTACTTTTTGGGACCTGTCTATTTTCTCAAACTAAATATCCTAAATATTCCTTAGAAGGCTCACTTATCTTTTCTGGTGGTCGAGTAGAATCATCAAATTATTTGTTCAATCATTTGATTGGAACTGGGTTTTCAATAGAGGTCAAACGAGAAATTTACAAAGATGATATCAACTCATTATCATTTGGAATATGCAATCAGTTTCTACAAAGGAGTTTGAACTGGCAAAATGAAGGAGACAACACAAAACCTAGCCGTCTATTAATCTCAAGCTTTAAAGACTTAGGACATGGCATCAATCTTTCTAATCGATTCAATGGAAAATTTAATAAGTTTAACTTGTTTTTAGACCTACAACTAAAATCTCTTTTCCACTGGGTTACACACTCAAATTCTGAGTTAGAAGAAAGAGACGATAGTACTTTTTGGGGGTCACTAATTAGCTCTCATAAGTTAAGTACAAAATTCAACTTTCGACAACCAGTGTTTTATTTTAGTTTTCAACCAGGGATAGAATTTAACAGGAAGAAAAAGAGATCTGTATGCATTTCATTAAAATATGAAAAATCAGTACATGAAGTTAACAGAGAAATAAGTTTCTCACCTCTTATTTCAAATTATCCAGGGGTCTTTATTAACAATTTTGGTATTTCAATTGGCACAAGGTTTTAAACTAAATGCAACAAATAGCTGCTAATTAGTCGCTCCTTAGCAACACTCTACTACATTGACAATCAATATTTTAAGTTAAAGAATGAGTAAAAAAAGGGTTTTTAAATTGCAAGGATTATGTTTATCTTAGGTAAAAACCTTGCAATATTTTAGGAAAACTTAAGCCACAAAATCAAAGAGACTTATTTGCTCCATTACTAATTGATTTTATAAATATGGAACACGAGTTGGCTTTGTTAAGTGAAAAAATAGATTGGAGTTATTTTGAAAAAGAGTTTTCAAAATACTATTCAAAAGTGGGAACATCTTCAATGCCAATTCGCTTGATGGTGGGTAGTTTAATGTTAAAGCGGATATACAATTTGGGAGATGAAACATTGGTAGAAGCTTGGAAGATGAATCCCTATATGCAATACTTTTGTGGTCAATCAATATTTGTTCATGAATTTCCTTGCGACCCTAGTTATTTCGTTCATTTTAGAAAGCGAATAGGAGAAGAAGGTGTGGAAAAGATATTTGCATATTCAGTGAGTATTCATGGCAAATCGAGTAAAGACAAAGTAGTTCTATCAGATTCTACTGTACAAGAAAATAATATCACATTTCCAACAGATTCAAAATTAGCAAAGAAGATAATAGACAAATGCAATTTGATAGCATCGCAAGAGAATATTAGACAACGTCAAACCTACGTGCGTAAATCAAAACAACTATTGAGAAATACACATAATAGTAATCATCCAAAACGTAGGAAAAAGGCAAAAAAGGCGATGTCAAAATTAAAGACCATAGCTGGTCGTTTGATCAGAGAGTTAGAGAGAAAACTACCACCAAAAAGATTAGAATCCTTGAGGCCAGAGCTGATATTATATCGCAAGGTATTGGAACAAAAAAGAGGAGACAAAAATAAGATCTATAGTCTACACAAAAAATTTACAAGTTGTATTGCAAAAGGGAAGGCCCATAAGCAGTATGAGTTTGGCAATAAGGTGGGTTTATTTTTAACAAGTAAAGATATAATAATAACGGCAATAAAGAGTTTTGAAGGGAATCCGCATGACAGTAAAACACTAGAACCACTACTAAGATAAGCTATAAAAAACAATGACTACAGCCCAGAAGAAATCATTTATGACAGAGGAGGTAAAGGCATTCCATTAATCAATGAAACGAAAATATCAACACCAGATTATCGTCCCTTAAAAAGAGACAGTAAATATCAGAAAGCTAAAAAACGCAAAAAATTTAGAAGAAGAGCAGCTATAGAACCAGTAATTGGACACCTAAAAACAGATTTTAGAATGGCACAGAATTATCTCCATGGTAAGAATTCGCCTCAGATCAATGCATTTCTTGCAGCGACTGGATGGAATTTAAAAAAGATGATGGTCAAACTTAAAAATCAACTTCTTTGGACTTACTTTAAATTTTCTTTCTCTATAAAATTTTCTAATTGTTAAGGAGCGACTAATTAGGATATCACTTTAGCAAAAGACCATAATGAATCTATGATAACATGTTCAGAGTTAATATATTGTTCATATTAACTCAATCAAGCCTATCCTCACAAGTGGTAGTAAATGCTTGCCTAAATTACTCCAGTTCTAAAATTAGCTTCTTACCTAAGCCGAATTCTCAGACGTGGATACTTCTTTTTTTAGCAGCTCATCTTTTATTCTTCCTTCTTATTATTTTGGAGGCTAAAACATATACAAATAACAATAAAGAAGGTAAAGCATGAGTAAAAATTGAGGATGAGAAATGGTTAGCGGAATAAAGGAATAATTAAATATTAGTTATTTTCATTTCCTTCCTCTTCAAATGATTTATCATGTTCAATTGAAATATCACAATTGATTAAAACATAGTCAACATCACTCCGATTTTCTAGAGTTGTTATCCAAGGTAACACATCTCTTTTATTTAGAAACCCAGCATAATTTGCATAAAAAATATAAAATATTGGGTCTTTGGTTTCAAGGCGATAATTTTCTTTTGAACAATTGTATAATAATTGCTCCAATGTATCAGTAGAAATATTCATCAATGTAGGCAATTGATTCAAATCGCTTATTGGAGCTCTTACTAGTAAATTATAATCTGCAATACAAGTTGTTTTGAGGTCCTTTACTTCATTATTAACAACATATCTGAAAGAAGGAATGGTTGTAACATTTAACGGTATAATTGAGTCCCCGTTGTACTCTTTAATTCTAAAAATAGGCAAGTCATTTTTTAATTTTTTTTCTGAATATATTAATACCTCTGAATTCGATTTAAAGGTAGGAGATTCTATGCCTAATGTCAATTTTAATAAAGGAGAACAGGAAGTAACAGACACTAAACATATAACAAATAGAAATAATTTTACATTCATCTTTTTAAAATTTCTATTTGGGACTCAATTTAGAATTTGAATCCCAAATAACACTTATTGGACATTAACAATAACTCTGGCATTGGTTTCTTCATTTAGATCAATATAATCTTTCCCTTCAATTTGAGTAGGATAGTCACCTAATACCAACGTTTTATTAACAAATTCACCTGTTGGTAATTTAAAAGGTATTTCGATTTCCGAATCAATCGAAAACACTGCTTCTATATTTTCAATCTCACTAATAAAGTATATAAAATATTGATTTCCTTCTAAACGAGGTGCTACCTCATAGAAAGGTTCATCAATAGGCTCTGTTGATCTTTGGATTTGTAGATTACATATACCGAATCCAGATATACAACCATATTTAGGTCTCCTAATATCAAAAGTAATAACAATACCATCACGATACGAATTAAATAATTCAATATTATTTTCATCGACATCTGCTTCTACGATATGCTTATCTGAGCAAGCAACAATTGTTAGAATATAAAAAGTTATAAATAAAAATGTGTAATTTTTCATAATGATCTAAGTTAAATAATCGCAGCCACAATAATTAGAGATAGTTTCTACTTCAATTTTGCGTAAACTTTTTTTTTGTGGACCTCTATTTGCTCCTTGAAGGATATTCCCTAATTTTAATTTTTAACAATTTTTTTAATAACAAACTCTCCATTCTCTAAAAATATACTAACAAAAAATACTCCTTGCAACGTGTTATCCAATTCTACATTGACATAATTCGAATGACAACTCTGCGATTGTATCCTCACCCCATGTATATCATATATATTAATTCTCTCAATTTCTAGACTAATTGAATTAACTGTAAAACGATCAAAGAATGGATTTGGCACAATATTTATTGGGTTGGCGATTGAAGATCTTCCACCTACCTCAGTCTGTACTGAGCTTGTAAATTCTCTAATCTCAATTTCAGAAATAAAGTGTTGCATACATTCAGTTTTATTAATTAAATATTGATTCCCAATGTAGGCTCCATCTGTTTGCCCAATAAAACCACCAAATAATAATTTTTCGTTGTGATAAAATATTTTATCTATTTTATCATGATTCTCAGTTCCTATTATTACTGGTCCTTTCAACTCACAATTTGAATCAATATTTATAAGAAAAATTTCAGAATTATCAATAAAATCTAAATCTAATAATACTCCATTATATTCAATAAAACTACCAATAATACTTAACCCGAGAAATACTCCATGCTCATCAGTAGCAACGTGACCTAAATCCTCTCTATCAAAGCTTCCAATAGAAAATGAACACAATTCAATGATGTCCTCCCTTTGTAAAATCAAGTGAATATTTTGGTCATCCTCTACAATGAAGGTTGTGGTATCAAAGACGATAGTCTGTTCTTCTGAATATATTACATAAGAAGTATATGAACAATTTGGTGGTTTTTTCGCTGAAACTATTTGTGCGTCAGTATGATTTACTGACAAAGGATAATAGGAATTACGACCATTAGATTCGAAATCAAAAGAAAGATAATGTTCTGGGTTACATGATATACTTACTCCATTAATATTTACTGTAGAAGAATTTGGAATAGTTATACAGGTTAGAGTTTCATTGCATTGGTAATATACAATATGTTCAAAATTTATATTTGTTACTGTATGAACATTTATAATCTCATCAAAAATGTAATCCAGCTCAATAACAAATAACGAATTTTCTGCTGATGTTGAAATTATTTCATTATTGAAACTTAAATTACCTTTATAAATACCAGAAATAAAAAATGTATTGTGAGTGTTCGAACAATCGTTCATGGTGTAAGCATATTTAAATTTTAAAAAGTCATCAGATTTTAAGTAAGAAGAATTATTTTCATTTTCTACATATGATATTAATTCAAGCTCATTAGAATTTTCAACGACGTAGTAGTCATTATTACCATCAAAACTAAATTTTTGGTATTCAATGTTTTCCGAAATCAATTTAAAATCTAATAGTTCATCCTTTGTGGGATCAAATTCATGCAAATAAGTATTTTGATCTCTATCCTTAATAAGAGCACAAATCCTTTTATCATTCCCATAACAATCTTCTGAATAAATTACATTTTCAATATCTTGACAATTATCCAAACTATAATATTTAATAATAGTATCTTGATTTACACTCAAAACTGTTGAATCACCTTCTGGTGCAAAGTTAATATCTAAATCAGGATATCCTCCAATTGGTATTGGTAGATTAACTCCATTGCAAAATACAAAAATATCGCTAGGATAATCAGGATTGGCGACAGGAGCGCAGGCAGAATTCAATTCATTTAAATCGTATTGTGTATCATAGTAATAATTCAAGTAATCAACTTCTTCATTTGACAGGGCATCGCAATTCACATCATCAAATGATTGGACCTGCATGGAGGGAACACAAAAGACAGTACGACTACAATTCCAAATATTAAAACCCCATGGACTTGCTTCACTTATATCCTTTGCAATTTTCAATTCTCCCCCCAAATCTGTATTTCCAAAATCTTCAATTCCAAAAAGGTTTTCAGCTTGCTCTGCAAACTCATCATAGTTTCGCAGTATATCAGCAATACTAAAATTTCGATAATACAAACAATCAGGATTTTGTGTAGGATTAACTACTGGAGCTGGCTCAAAAGAACCATTACAAATCACATTTGGATTTAAACAACATCCCAAAGTGAAACAACCATTTCCACCATTAGCTCCATCTACTCCCAATGTCCATAATAGACCGGCAGAACACCAACTTCCCCATGTTCTAGTAATTTGAAAATTTATAGGGCACCAAAACACTTTATCACAGGGTGTATTTGAATTTTCATCAGCCCACTCATTTGATAAAAATCTATTAACGCTAGCCCAATGAAAATCATTTATAAAAGGATAGTTTGATAATATATTTTGAAAATTCAATCCCCACTCATAATACGTGGTTTTTTTCTGTAATCGAGTTAATTTACTACCAGAAGGGTTTCCATTGCAGGTTATTTCCGCAGAACAAGTTATTAAACTCATTTCTGCTTCTGCAAAATTTACATCTCCAGGAAAAGAATATGATGATCCAGGTATAGGAGTTCCCCTGCAAAAGTCAGCATAATTACAAAGATCATTGAAATCATCATAGCCCTGATAAGCTACAACTAAATTTTCTTCAGCTAAGAAGTAATCTTGACTATAAAAACAATCACCCACGGATACAGAAATACTATAACTCCCAGTACTCAAATCGTTTACAACAAAATGTCCAAATACCACATCTTGAGAGGTTACCTGAAAATCATTTACATATAAGGAAACCTCTTCATTGTTTGGATTTATTATTTCAATAATAAGTACCCCATCATCTAGACCTTCACATGGCAATGTCTCTCCAACTATCTCATACCCACTTGTCTCAACATTAAATATTGCCTCATTCGTACATCCTTCTGAATCAGTAACCGTAACGGAATAATCAGAACTACTTAAACCAAATAAATCTTGTGTTGTTTCGCCAGTGCTCCAATTATATGTAAATGGAGGATATGTCCCAGTAACATTAATATCCAATACCCCTTCGTTGGCACAAGCTACTCCTAATATGTTTTGATCAATGTTTAGTTTTGTTTCGCGAACATTAAAATTCTTTATCTTTTCATTTCCACATGCATCAATTATTGTTGCCTTATAAATTCCTTTTTTAAGATTCTTCAATTCAAATGTAGCTCTATTAGACACTTGTTCGACCCCATTACTCCAAATGATAGTTCGAGGAAGCACACCCCCGGCTACATTAAGAGTAATAGAACCATTGTCTTCATTTGGGCATGACCTTTTTACTTCATGAGACAAAATAGTAAGTGGTCCAAAAGAAAGTTTTTCTAAAACCTCAAATTCGTATTCTCTTACACAGCCAGACAATAAATTTGTAATCGTAACAGAATATATCCCAGATCCCAAATTACTTATTCCAGGACCAATATCACCTGTACTCCAAACAAAATTATAATTTGAATAATCCTGTGTCATGGATAATAATATTTCACCTGTTTCTTCATTTGGACATGTATTTACAATGATATATTCAGAAATAGTAGAAGAGTTTTCTGCTATCAAGACATATTTTCTCTCATCTGCACATCCATCTGCATCTGTAATTGTCAAAACATAGGTCCCCTCAGTGAGGTTCATTAAATTCAAATCAGTTGAACCCGTACTCCACTTATAAGTGTATGGAGATACACCACCGTTAGCACCTAAGTTAAAACGAATCTCCCCATCATTACCATCACAATCAGCCAGATACATTGATGGATTATTAATGTACATATTATAATCACATGTTGGACATTCAATAATTAGCTCCTCCAAATAATCACAACCAAAGCTGTCGTAGATCTGTACATAATAATTTCCTTCTAGATCTATAGAGTATGAATAATTCCCTTCATCCAATTCTGTTTCCTCATACAAAAATTGATCAAGATTATCAGCAGAATAAATTTCAATTTTGAAAGGCCCTGCATTTCCTTGTATCATAATATCAATAGACATTGTACATTCTGAATCCAATACTTGATATTGTGATTGAATGACATATTCTCCTCTTAATAAACCACCAAATAGGCAGAACAATAGAATTATATTTATTCGAATTTGTGAAATTTTCATTTTTGTAATTTATTTTATAATGATTTATCTTTTCAAAACTTTTTATTAGTTTGAATTTTATTTAAGCTGATTAAAAGAAACAGAAGATTATGCTATTTCTTCATCTTCTTTAATTCTCCAAAAGCTCTCCCCCCATTTTTTATACAAACTTCCTTCTTCAACTCTTCTAACAAGCAAATTCATTTTAATCACTACTCGCCGAAAAGAGTTAACAAAATCAAATATTGAATCTTCCATTTTCTCTTTATAGGGTCGATCATTACCCTGATCACCATTGAGTCTCCATATGGTATCTTTATTATCTTCATTAATACCCAATAGAATAGTGTCATTTATATCAAATAAACCAATCTTGATAAATCCTTCAGTGTGAAATAAGTCAACCCCAGCTGCATAATTTTTTAGCTCTACTTCTAATTCATTAATGTCCAATAAATAAGAAATAGAGTTTTCATAATCATTTTCACCGAAGTATGTAACACTTGTCAATTGAATCAAATCATCATTGAATTTGAAATATTCAAGATTTAAAGCTTCTCTACCTGTACTGTACGTTTTTAAAAAAATCTGATACAAAAGGGGTAATTCTTTTAGCTCAAAATTTACACCTTTATTCCTTTTAATCAATTCAATTCCTTCCATAATTTATTATTGCGGTGAATCAAATAAACCTACTAAACCTCTTTTCGCAACTGCTCTACCACCAGTATGATAACTTTGTATGCTTTGATGAACTGTTTGAAGAACAGGCATCATAGATTCACCATCTTGATGGTGATGCCATGTATATGCAGGTCCATCAAATGTTCCATCTGCCTGTCTTATTTTAAATGATGAGCCGTACTGATTAGTAAACTGAATATTACTTTCTCCTACTATATCTTTAAGTTTATCATAGGCAGCTAAATAATCATTATTTGGAACATCTACATCCAAATCTATTTTAACGATATGATTTTGATTAGAAACATGTGATTCTAATTTAGGGAATCCAAACTTATCATAGTCTATATCATTATAACTTCCAGGAGGATTACCATTTGGTGGTTTTAAATTGGGCGGAAGTTTCATTACCGTAGGGCTATAAAGCTCATCTACTTTCGCAATATAGTCATCTGACTCGCCAGCTATTTTTTTTAATAAATCGGTATTGGTTCTAACCCATGGAAGCCGATTTGATAATCCCTCCCACGCTTTAACCCCTTTCACCGGAAGCAATTCAAAGAAATCATTTAATGCGTTTGAAGCATCAGCTGCAAGATCATCAACAATTTTTTTGACGCTGTCAATAACTTGATTATTTGCATCAATAAATGTCTTTTTAAAACTGTCTAAAAATAGATCATTCTGAAATATTGATTTATTAGCAAGAACTTCTTGTAATTGTGACAAACTCGTTGGAAAATCATATTTAAATTTTTTCCAAATGTCAACATAAGATGGGTGGTTAACAAAGATTTTTTTTGTCTTTTCTCCAAGTTTTTCACTAAGAAATTCTATAAATTCAAGGCGCGGCAAATCATCCGTTATTGTTTTTATTTTGTTGAAAACCTCATGCCCTTTATCAACTGGTAAAAATTTCGAAAGATTGCCTTTTGTGTCATTCAATAACTTAGATATTGAAACTGGTGTAACAACAATTGTAACCGCATCTAAGGTAACTTTCGGAATTGCATGGTTCTTTTTGTAAATCCCATTGGCTCCTGATAAGTCTCCACTTAATTGTTCAACCAATGTACCAACCGTTTCAGTTATATTTGTGCATGCATGGATAAGACCCTGTCGGGTTTTCTTATTCGTACAAATTTGATAGCCAAGATTAGTTAACTGAACTGGAGCTGATAATAATCCTGTTGCTCCATCGGCAACCCCACAAAGAGCTGGTGGAACTTCAAAAAGACTTTTCTCTTCTGGACCATTAGGGTCCCAAAGTCCTTCATAGACCCTCAAGTTTTCAATTCCGAACAGAGTAATTCCGCCTATCTCTTTAGTAAATCCCCATAAATTTATTTCATTAGTGGGCATATTATCTCTAACTCCCATTCGCCAAACATCTATGCCTTCCGCTACCTCATGAAAGTCAGAATAATAAAATTCTGGTCTATCTGTCTTTGCCAATAATGAACTTCTCGGGGTAGAAGCAATTTTATAAATATTTTCAAGTATCCCATGATTATACTCAGGGTTACCACCATTTACTTTTGCCTTAATATATACCTGACCACCTATTGCTTGGTGTACCCAAATAACAATGGAGGAATTATCTATCTCATCAAATTTTCTTCCAGCGCCAATTATAGAAGGTCTTTCTTCTTTAATATCTCCAGTAATGGGAATGGTATTAGAAACACAATCAGCACTGGTGATATAACTTATCCTCTTTCCACTAAATCGTCTTTTGAAAATATCAACGTTTTCCTGCATTAAGCTAAGATTATTAGCATCAATTCCTCCAAAGTTAAAAACACCTCCATTATCTACTAGTGAGGAGCTATTATCCGTAAAAGTCATTCCTTCTGTATGACTTGCATGCACTTCGTTTGTTGGAGGAGGAGAAGAAGTTAGTTGGTCTGAAACAGATAATGCACAAGAAGGAATTTCTTCTTTTTTTAGAGGTCGGTATGCATTTAAATTTGCATCCCACATTTGAAATCCTTTATGATAGACCTTTGGAGGTTTATTATCAATAAAATTGATCCAAATACCCAATGAGTGTTCATTCAAGATGCTTATTATCTCTTCTTGCAAATTACCGCATTCACACAACTTTTCATCTGGTGTTACAATTAAGACACTTTCATTAAGAAGATGTCCATTTGAAGAAGAACCACATATTGGATTTTCAGCAATTAATTGTGACATAGTCTCCATGCACTGCATAATTGCCTCTTCATGATTTCCTTCAAAACATTCTTCACCAGAGACTAATGCCCCAAAAGAATATAAAATCGAGTTATAATCCTGATAATAATCCTCTTCTAAAACGCAAGAACTATTGCTACGATCATCACTGGAGGAATACTTAAATGTAAATATTTCAGATTCTAAAGGAGCAAAGTTAATATCACCGATCAAAGATAAATCGAGGCAGGAAGCTCCATCACAATATCCATCATTATCATTATCTTCACTGAATACTTTTATTTCAACTTGTCCATATTCGTCACAACCTTTGTCATCAGTAACCACAAAATGATACAAAGCAGATTCTGTCACAGTAATTACTGGATCAAACCCTGTTAAGCCATTATCCCATGATATTGAATAAGTTTCATATCCTCCTTCAATTTCAATTTGAGGTTGAACAGTAGAAGGTCCGGCATTATTACAACTAGAGACCTCATAGTATTGTATAAAACTCAATGAAAGACCATTGCACAAATCTGAATCTGATATATATACATCTTCAATATCGCAGATACCATCCCCATCAATATCATTTTCATTTAAATATACTATTAAGGTATATTCTTTATTAACACTACCTTCATTAGATTCTTTAAAAATAATCTCAACAGGACCGAATTCTTCTTGAATGATTAAGTTATAAATATCCTCATCAGATTCATATGATAAAAAAGCTGAACCACCTACTGAAAATTGCCAGCATAAAGATTCCTGATTTATTTCAAAGCAACCCACTAAATCATCAATATCTAATGAATTAAATTCACAAACCTCAACGGAAAAACCTTTGCAATCTTGGATGCCATTCATTGAGCAAGCCATATTATAAGGCTCTATAACAAATGAACACTCACTTGTGCAACCAACTGCATCTGTTACTATGGCTGTATAGGCGCCACATGACAAATGATGTATTTTTATTGGGTCTTCATCGCTCCCTATTTGACCATAAGTTTTATCTTCGACAACCAAAGTATAGGGTTGTACTCCATTATTAATAATGAATTCAACTTCATTTATGTCAGTTGCGACATTACAATACAACTCTACCCTATCTGGTTGACTTAGGACTTGAGAAGATAGATTAACTACAAAAGAAAGAATAAGGAAAATAATAAGGAAGACTCTATTTATCATGATTTTAGTTTAATTTCCCACTAACGTAAAGACAATAAACGTTATTTAAAACAATTACACTGGTAAATATCACAATGCTAATTAACATATATTTTGAATTTATAATACAATTACTTACCACAAACCCTAAGCAACTAAAGAGAAAAGAAATATTAACTTTATAATGAAAAAATGAAAAAAGTTCTTATTGTACTTTTAGTTTTCTTTCATGCTCCGTTCCATTTGCTAGCTTAAGAAGACAATGCCAAACACTCCTTGAGTATGAGTTTGTTTTTCTTAGGAGGTGAATCCAATGCACAGGAAATTAAGGACAACGACACGAATTTGTATGGATTCAACTGTCAGCTCGATATCAAACGAGAAATTTACGAGGATAATATCAATTCACTATCAATTGGGTTATGCAACCAGTATGGACAGTTAGAAATTAGTCAAAATTATCTCGACATAAGTCCGGACACTACATTTGCTCTTCTTTCAAAACAAAAACTATATGGACATGGATTAAGTGTATCTAATAGATTTAATTCCAAATTCAAAAAATTAAATCTATTTGTGGAAGTAGACTTAAGAACACTAATTCATTGGACAAATGACGTTAGAACCAGAATCAATTTATCATATAGTCATTCTCCAACAATTACTACTAGTCAAACTTTAAATATCAGATCAGGTTTCAAATTTAGAAACCCAGCAATTTATTTTGGCTTAGAACCAGGGATTGAATTTAAACTACAGGACAATCTGTTTATGTTCTTTTCTACAAGTTTCAGAAAGACGCTAAACAACGTGAACAAAGAAATTGAATTTTCACCATTCATACCAAATTTTCAACCTAGCAAACTCAACTATTTATCTTTGAATTTTGGTTTGAGATTTTAGCACAGTGATACCTTTTTGCAGAAGTTGAGAAAATAGGCTTACAAAATGTATTTCAATACATGCAACGAAACTTTTAATTTTAGTATAAAAGATTAAAACATCCTTACTCTTAAAACGAATTCTCTAAAAATAAAAATCACATTTTTTATTATGATCTTTTTAGGCTTCAACACAATGAATGGAAATAGTAGAATTTTATTTTAGAGCTTGACTAAGGTTTTTATGGATTTTATCGAGAGGGAATAATTTTATAACTAATCCCATCTTTTCAAAAAGTGTTACCTTTAGGTCAAGTTTACAGACAGAAATTCGATTTAAGACAAAACACTTCCATGACGAAATCATTATTTCAATGATGTTAAAAACATTTTCTTTTATAATTCTCTTTGCTTTTTCATCAACTAACTTGTTTGCGCAATCAATCAATTTCAGCAATTCAATTGAGTCTCATTTATCCTCTATTTTTGTTCAGCAACTCAATGAAGAAAATGTAATTGGGACTGGGTTTGGAATTTCATACCATAGATCAATACTTCATCATGAAGTCTTTAAACCATATTTTGGTCTAGAGTTAAATTATTTTGAGCTCCACATACAGAATACATATCCTTCAGAAGAAGATTTTTACTTTTACCAACTATTTTCTGTACAGAAATCTTATCCGATTGGCGTTTTGATAGGAAATCGATTTTCTAAGAATTTTAATAAAATGAACATTTTTCTTGACACAGAATTATCGAGTAACCTAGTTATTGGGAACAACATTGATACAAAGCTAAGGCATTTACGTATTGGTTTTGATTATAGTGAATTACCACCTGCGATTGATCAAGAAGGAGATTATTCTTTATTTAGAATATTATTCAAATTTGGAATTCGAACAGGATTTGAATATAGTTTTACCAATCGGTTTTCAATCTTCTTAGCCCCTTCATGGTTTAAAACCCTTAATTCAATTTACAAGGAAACAGAACTTTCGCCTAATATCCCTAAAATCAATAAAAAGTTTATCAATATTATTTCTCTTTCATTAGGAGCTAGGTTTTAAATGCAGTTGAAATAATTTCATGTGTGAACTAAATATAAGAAACTTAACAATAAAAAAAGGAGAAGACTAGGTCTTCTCCTTATACATTAACTAGCTTTCTTGTAATGTTTTGTTTTATACTTTTCGACTTGGGTCTTTAGTTTCTTAGATGCCAAGTCCAAGGCTAGATCGTGGCGTACTGCGCTTGCTTCTACAAATACATCCTTACCTTTGAGTCTAGCTTGTAATTTAATTTTTTTGGTGTTGTGTTTTTTACCTCTGAAAAACACCTTGATAGATTCAACAAAATTGTAATTGTCAAAATAATCCTTAAGGTGATCAACAGCATACTTTTCAAAATAATTTTGTCCTCCGATAGAATCTCTTTCTACTTTAATATCCATTTAATTTTATTTTCAAGTAAAACAATATATACCATATCATATCTGCTTCCAGACAAAGTTTAAGTTACAGCTATTTCTTCTAATTTACAACACATTATATCACATATTTTTATAATATATTAGAATAGCTAATGGCAAAACACTTGATACACAGAGAGTTATTTCGAAAACGACAGAATTAACCAAATTCAATATTGCTTAAAAATGCCAATAAAATGTAGAAATAATTACAATTTAAACATCAATACCGGTCAATTTCCGATAATGTTCGACAGCATAAGCATCTGTCATTGATGAAATATGGTCTAGGACACACATTGTTTTCAAATAAGCGGAATCTTGCTCCAAAGGCTTAAATTGGTCAGGAATCAGCCTAATGAGGGTTTTATCAATTGGGTTCTTGAATTCTCTAAGAACTGCAGGCACATACATTTGGAGCAATCCAGACATTACATTAAAGCCTGCTATTTCAATTTCCAATACTTTTGGATGACGATATATTTCTTCCAAAGAGATTTGCTCTATTTTGTTTAGTGCAGTTGTCTTTTTTTCCAATTCAGAAATTAGACTACTATTGAAAGTTGCCGAAAGAATCAACTCTTTATTTTCTAGGAAAATATTTGCGGAAGCGTTGGTTAAAGAATTAATGCACTTGGATCTTAGATAAGCGATACTTTCATTGTTATCTCCAATGCTGTGATATGTATTTTCTATTTTTTGAATGTTGTCAGTGGGCAAGCTTATTCCAGCTATAAGATCCAAAAAGGCCTTTGCTACCCTATCCTTACTAAGAATACCAATCCGATGTGCATCCTCCATGTCTATGATATTATAACAAATATCGTCTGCCGCTTCTACCAAATAAACAAATGGATGTCGTCTATAAGCAATAGGTTCATTATTATCTTGCATTAATTGCAACTCACTAGAAAGATTCAGGAAGATTTCTTTTTCTGATTGAAAGAAACCATATTTCTTAGTGTGCTTTTGAGTTTTATTTCGGGCAACTGATTCACAAGGATATTTAAGTATACCAGCCAATGTTGCATAAGTTAACTCTCTACCCTTGCTAGATTTACCATGAAACGATTGGGTTAAAATTCTCAGGGCATTGGCATTACCTTCAAAACTTATTAAATCCTCCCATTGTTTTTCAGTATAAAAATCTTGCAAACTGGTCCCTTCGATCACCACCTCGCTAAATGATTTAAAATAGTTACTTATAGCATCTTCTCCAGAGTGACCGAAGGCAGGGTTCCCAACATCATGTGCCAAACAAGCCGCTCCTACAACATTTGACAATTCATAAAAGTAAAATTGGTAAGCGTCAGAATCTTTAGCTAGGTCTTGGGCAAGTGATCTACCCACCAAAGTCCCCAAAGACCGACCCACAGATGCCACTTCTAAGGAGTGAGTTAATCGATTGTGAACAAAAGCAGTTCCAGGAAGAGGAAAAACTTGAGTCTTGTTTTGCAAACGACGAAAAGCAGAAGAAAAAATAATACGATCGTAGTCTCTTTGATACCGAGAACGCTCATTTTTGTCATGGGCATTATTCAACTCAGATATGCCTACATAACAAGTTTCCCATTGCAATGATTTTTTCTCTTCGGTTTCCAAATTTAATTTTTAATGTGGAAGTGGGTTAAAGTAATTATTGATGCTTTCATGGATCTTAGACTCTAGATTTGCATATTCTTTTTTCACAAATTCTAAGCCTGTTATTCTTTGATATAAATCAATGTATCGATCCGTTACAATGTCCCTAAAGCTGTCTGGCATTTCTGGCATGTTCTGCCCTTCTAGGCCTTGAAATTGATTTTCCATCAACCATTCTCTTACAAATTCTTTGGACAATTGTTGTTGACGCAGACCTTCCTTTTGTCGATCTTCATAACCCTCTAAAATATAATACCGTGAACTATCAGGGGTATGGATTTCATCAATCAACATGATCTTTCCATCCTTGATTCCAAATTCATATTTGGTATCCACTAAAATGAGCCCGCGCTCTGCAGCCATTTTCGTCCCTAACTCGAATAATTGATAAGTATATTTTGTAAGTTGATTCCAAAGCTCTTCGGACACAATATTTTTTGCAAGAATATCTTTTGCAGAAATATCTTCATCATGTCCTTCCTCTGCCTTAGTGGCAGGAGTAATGATAGGCTCTGGAAATTTATCAGATTCTTTCATCCCCTCAGGCATATTAACTCCACACAATATTCTTTCACCAGATTTATAGGTCCTCCAGGCATGGCCAGCAAGATAACCTCTAATGACCATTTCTAATTTGATGGGTTCGCAACGTTGTCCGATGGCAACATTTGGATGAGGCACGTTAAGTAACCAATTCGGAACAATCTCCTTACTTGCATTTAAAAAATGAGTTGCAACTCCATTCAAAACTTGACCTTTATAAGGAATTGCTCTAGGCAAGATATGGTCGAATGCAGAAATTCTATCTGAAGCTACAACAGCCATTTTATCTCCAAAATAATAGACATCCCTTACTTTGCCTCGATAAAAATCTGTTTGACCTTGAAAAGAGAAATTACTCTCTTTCAGTGCATCACTCATATTGCTGATTTTATAACGTAAAGTAAAGTATTTTGAAACTAAAGGAAGAATAAATTTGAATGGAATACTATGATAAAAATATGAGAAGGAAAAACTTTTAGAAACTTTAATCAATATTGTATTCTAAAATTTAAAACAAATTGATTTTCAAAACCAATTGAAAGATAAAACAGACTTAACAATTTGTAGGAACTCACAAAGTCAGAAAAAACTTATTAACTCATTCGATTTTTAACAATTTGCCACTTTTCGCAATGGACTTCCCTTCTTTAATCACATAAAAGTATGCACCATTGGTTGCCCAAGTTAAGGAGACTTCTTTACTACCGAAAATAGATTCTTCATATACCCTTCTTCCTAAAACATCAAAGATTATTAAGCTATACTCTACATCGAAGTTTGGACTAATAATCTGAATAGATTCGTGAACTAAATTAGGATAAACCTCGTAATCGGAGGCTTCAGGATTAACGGGTCTATCAGCGCGATCATAGAGTTCAAGATTATCTAAAAGAACAGCATCCAAACTATCCAACCCAATGGGATCAAAGGCATCCCGCTCTCTAGAATAAGTAAAAATTTCAACCCGAAAGTTTCCAATGAAGTCAATGGGTAGATCAAATTCATGGTACAATGTAGCTTCGTTTTCTTGATTGTAAATCAATGGATAGCTTAGGCTATCATTTGAAGCCTTGACTATGGTGCGCAAAGATTCATCTAATTCAACATCAAAGCCATTTCTTATCTGAGTAATATGCATTCCAAAAACAGGATCTTCCATTCCTTCTGCATTAAGACATGCATTGATTGTTGCTTGCTTAGAGTTTTCATTAAAAAGATCTTCAGGATCAACACAATTTTCAATATTATTTGAACCTGTCCGAGCAAAAGCCAACATATTTGAATTTTTGTATTGGATTATTGAATCTTGCCCATTAAAGCTTGTTGTAATTTTTAATTTATCCCTATAATCTTGTTCTTCAAACTCTTCTAAATAACCTTCATCAATTCCTTGAGGTATTTGGAAGGAGCCAAGAAAAATATTGTTTTCATTATCTTGATCTCTTTCGAATATTAGTTCAACAGAAAAGTTTTCAAAACCAGGCTGTAAGTCAACACTAAAATTCCTAAATGATACAATCACACTTCCTGGCTTTACATTATTAAAGATTTCATACGGAATCTCTAATACTTCAAGGTCAGTGGTTATTTTTAAAACCAAACTATCCTCTCCAGTAATTGGTTCACAGCCAATATTTGTAAATTCTATTTTATAAGAGGATAGTTCTGAAGGATTACATTCATCATCCACTCGAAAGGTAAATTTTCTCAGTGCAATATCAGAACCTTCTATTTCAGAAAATACAAGATCAACATCCAAATTATTGTTTGCAAGAATGTTGTCTATATTATATAAGTAGAAATTTATATCATCTTTGATGTCTGGAAAAAATGTAATTGGAGAAGAAAATTGGAAAAATATTGAATCGCCTGGCAAAAGATCTTCCTGGAGGTAATAATCTTCAAACACTTCTGTTACTCCTTCGTCATACACATAGGACAACTCAATTTGGGTGCCTGCATCAAATGATTTGATTCCACTATTCCGTACAATGACCTCTGGAAAAATTTCTGAGTCTGGACAACCAAAATATTCTCCAGTGACTTCTTCAAGACTTAAATCAAAATCATCTATGCCTTCATAAAGCCCAACAGTCATCCAAGCTTCAACAACACTTTCATATTGCTGAGAATTTATTCCATATAGGTCAGAAGTCTGTTCCAACGACAATCTCATTGCTTCGGGATAATCAGTGTTTTCTGTAAAATAGCCTGTCATACATCCAAAGACTATTTGAAGAGCATCGTCGATACCTATAGCTTCAACATCATATGCGTAACCTACTTCATTAATTCCAGACTCTCCTTCCACTAAAAGATAAAACCAATAATTTAATACACCACTATTGGTGTGAACACCACCTCGGTCTGATGCAGAAAAATGCCAATCCACACCCTGATAAAACTTAGGATCATTTTCTTCATTTGGATTTTTCATATTTCTAAATCCTCCTTCCGGATCTTCAGTTCGGAATTTATTTCCAATCAACCAAGTAAAGTTTTCCTGATCATATTTGTACTCTAGTGACTTCCCAAGAATATCCGATAATGACTCATTCAAAGCGCCTGGTTCATCTTGATAAACAAGATCACAAGAATGATCTATTACAGCATGTGTAAACTCATGTCCAATAACATCCAATACGGTCAAAGGGTCATATTGGTCACAGTCCCCATTGCCAACAAAAACCTTATCTCCATTCCAATAGGCATTGGTATAATATTTTCTTGATGCGTGTACAACGGTTACTAATTCCAGGCCTTGATTATCAAGTCCTTTCCAACCAAATTCACTATTTAAGAAATCGTGAAATGAGCTTGCACAATAATGAGCATCACCTCCAACCTCATCAAAATCTTCATTGACATTATTCCAATAATTATCATCATCGCAAAAGTCTGGATATCGAAGATCTAAACTCGAGTCTGAATCAGGTCCTTTTATGGTAAATACACCTCGTATAGAATCTCTTAAAACATATTTTGTAGGATTTATTGAATCTGCAATAATCGATTGCTCACCGTAGTATTTTGTTTTTACAACACCAGGTACACTATGATCACATATTTCTGTAAAGCTCGAAATTACTTTTCCATTGTGTGCATCAACAAAAATTCTCTCATGTATTGGATAGTAAGTATTCGCTTCCGCAAATATTTGAAATGCCAATTTATAATTACCTGAGAAATCCGGATAAGCGCGGTCTATGATACAAAGTTTTATATCATGAAAATCAAAAGTTAAGTTTTC
This sequence comes from Saprospiraceae bacterium, assembly GCA_020627825.1. Classification (GTDB taxonomy): domain Bacteria; phylum Bacteroidota; class Bacteroidia; order Chitinophagales; family Saprospiraceae; genus JAHDFB01. Next base: position 493 of record JAHDGD010000049.1, on the reverse strand, counting down.
CTGTAATTGATCAGTTTTAATTATTTCTCTTTCGATAAATTCCTTGGCGGATTTTACTGCACTTGATTTTAAGATGGAAGGATTTTCATTTATGGAAATAGAAGGAAAAATATTACCTGTAGATTTATTGACAAGCCCATCTTTTATATGTAAAAAATATTTGGCCCCAACGACAGGAATGCCTTTATGATGCTGTTGATATTTTTCTCTAGTGAAACCACTATTATGAAATAAGGAAGATAATTGTACAAACGAATCTTCTTTAGCTAAACCTAATTTTGATTTTAAGTCCTGCAGGTATGTTGAAGATGTTTGATTTGGAGAATCAACATGAATAATTTTAGCTAAACGATAATTTGTATGCTTGCTATTTGACGGCAAAGATTGGCCAACAGATGATTGGAAAAATAAATTTATCAAGAAAAGCGGAAGAATTGTACGCATAGATTTAACTTTCATGTACAATTTACTAAACTATAATTTGGTTGTCTAG
>JAHDGD010000240.1 GCA_020627825.1 Saprospiraceae bacterium | reverse complement strand
TATGTATGATGCCACCCTCGCTATCGCTACGGACGGCACATACAATTCTCCGTTACATGCAAGCAGATTTATAATCGAAGCATAATGTTGAGTTAGGATTAAAATCTAAAGCAAAAATGCCAACTCTAAAAAAAGCAAAGAGTCTTCCAGACACATTGCTTTTTCTGCCACCCTCATCTGTTCCCACCCGCCACCCATATTGTAAATTGTCAAAATGGCGCATATAAAGCTGATATTAGGAATTATTGTCATGTATTTTGCGTTGGTCTTATAATTGACACTAATGAATAAAAAGTATTATGAAAGGAACCAAAAGCTCACACCTACAAAATGTACTAGATACTCACAGTATGTCTCATATCGATACTCTAATTGAAAAGTATAGAGAAAAGAGAAACACAGTCAAAGAGTTTTTAGAAGACTATTATAAATCGCAGATATACAACCCTATCAATTCTGGTTCAATTAAAAAGGCAACAGCTATCAACAACAAATTTGATTTTGATGTTGTAACACCTTTCAAATACAATTCATTTGAAACCTTAGAAATAATGTTCAATGATGTCTTTGAACAGTTACATGAAGAATATAAAGATGTTGCAACAGTCAGAAAACAAAAAGTATCTATAGGAATAGAATTCTTTGAAGATGAAGAAAATGATGTAATAAGCTTAGATATTGTTCCAGGACGGGAATTAAACGAAGATCAATATTCAGAAGACAACAAATTAAATCTTCATGTAAATTCTCGATACGGAAACATAGAAGAAAAAAGTTATATACAAACAAATATTCAGGCCCAAATTGATCACATCAAAGGCAAGGACAATGAAAGAAAAATAATCAAACTTTTAAAAATTTGGAAAAGCACAAATGGTGAGGAATTTAAATCATTCCTAATAGAACTTATATCGATAAAAGCATTCGACAAAATTGAAATAAAAGGAAACCTGTGGGAAAAGCTAAAATCGGTAATGAACTATATTGAAGAAAATATTTCTACTGAAGGTTTCAATTTAACAGATCCAGGAAACAGCAATAACGATGTTATGGATTCTATTTCAGAAAATGACAGGAAATATCTCTCTGATAAAATGGAATTAATAGTAAGGAGAATAGAAGAAAACGAGAATAACATAGACAGCTATTTTCCAATTAATGACGAGTTTGATAACGATGATGAATCATATGGCATTAAAGGTCCAGCAATTGCAATCTCTACTCCACCTAATAATGAGAGATTTGGTTAATGGAATTATCCCTCAGAGAAATAGAATCATTCGTTTTAGATAGATTAACATTTGTAAAAGAAATTAAACTATTTAAAAATGAAAAAGATCTACTAGTAAATGGTACATGTAAACTAAAACTTGAAAACCAAAAGAAAACTTTAGAATTTGAGGTTCAAATATATCCTCATTACCCTTTATCAAGTTACAATAGTGAGGCAATAAGATTCTTTAACAAAGAATTACTTCACCTAAGTCACGTAATGAAAGAGGGATATATTTGTATCCATACAACTCATAATCCAGATATACGAAAGAAATTAATTATTGATTTTCATTCGTTAAAAAATTGGATAGAAAAATACTACATAAATGCAAAATCTGACGTTCATTACGAACATTTAGTAATAGAACAAAAGGAAATCGGAGGGAATTATAGATCATTTATGTTTACAGAACTGGATTACACCTTTTCGGATGGTCAATATGGAGAGGTAGATATTTCAATTATTGGACAAAGTATGTTCAAAAATAAGCCATGCGGAAATTTCATAATCCAATCTTTCATAATAGATCAAACCAAAACCGTTGACTGTACTTGGAATAAAACATACAAATCCTTTGACAAAACAAACATTGGTTTTTTTTACTACATGAACCATCCTCCTGCTACATATTCCAAATTCATCTATGAATCTTGGTCTGAGTTAGGAAAACATTTGAGTGAAGACTTTTTATTGCTTCTACACAACTTTGAAAGACAACACTCAAAAGAGACCAAAGATTACATTCCATTACTTATTGGGTATCCAACTACTGCAAATAAGATTTATTGGCAAGTAGCATTATTAAAGCTTGGAAACTTCCCTTTTTATGGAACTCCTGAAAAAATTGATGGTAAAAAAACAGGGAAATGGGTTTCTGCGATTAGAGACGAACCAATAGAGTGGGCTATTTCTAGAGATGTCTCATATGAACTATTCTTTGGAAGAGGAGCTTTAACTAATATTTTAACAGATAATAATATTTTGATTATTGGTATTGGTGCAATTGGAAGCATACTTGCAAAATCATTAGTTCAAGGAGGATGTAAAAATATAGACATATGCGACTTCGACATTAAAAATCCAGAAAACGTATGTAGGTCTGAATACCAATTTAAATATGGCGTTGGAACCAAGACAACTGAATTGAAGAAAATCTTAATCGATATTTCTCCTTTCACAAATATTGAAATAATCGATAATGAAAATTTTGATCCGATAATTAAAATGAGTGCGGATGATCCCGAACGTAGAAAAGGAATAACTCAGTTTTTGGCTAAATATGATTTCATCTTTGACTGTTCAACAGACAATAATTTGATGTATGCATTGGATAAATTAAAATTAGCTAACTCGACAGTTAATCTTTCAATTACCAATTATGCAGCTGAATTAGTTTGTGGTGTTGGAATTGGTCTTTACCCATTTGTAATGAATCAATTTGAAAACATCTTAGATAATAATTTAGAAGACAAATATGAACCAGTAGGTTGTTGGAGTCCAACATTTAAAGCTTCATATAATGATATTAGCACAAAAGTTCACTTAGCGTTAAGACATATAAACAATGAGTTAAGATTAAAGAGGAAACTATCAAATTTCGTAATTTCTGAAAGTGAGGATAATCTTAAATTGACAATAAATAAATATTGAGAATTATATTAAAATACAAGAATCTAAATCTAGAATATTCTGAATCGCTAATTGAAAAACTCACGAAAATTGGAAATAATTCTTACCCAAATGAAGTAGGAGGATTTTTAATAGGAAAATATTCTGAAGACTTAAAAACACTAAACATTACTGATTTTATTATGCCAAAAAAATACACCTCTACTCCAATTAGCTTTATCAGAAACATTGAAGGATTATTAGATCTATTTAAAAGATTCTTCTCAAAAGGACAGTATTATGTTGGGGAATGGCATACGCATCCTAACGGCTCTAGTGACTACAGTTCAACAGACCTTAGAGCAATGATTAATTGTGCGGAATGCTCAACAGTCTCAATAGAAAACCCCGTGTTACTAATTTTAGGTGTATCTAAAAATTCACTTATTGAACATACTTTTTATCATTTAAAAAACAAAGCACTTTATAAATATGGCTGAGAATATTCCATTAAAAGAGTTATTTGCAGGGCTGCAATCTCAAATGAATGCTCAATTAAATACTTCAAGAAAATTTATTAACCATCCAGGAGCTAAAGGAGATGCTTTAGAAAATGCTTGGATTGAATGGCTTAGAAAATACCTTCCGAATAGATATAGTGTTGATAAAGCTATAGTGATAGACTCCAAAGGCAATACTAGTCACCAAATTGACATTGTTATTTATGACAATTGGTTCACTCCATTTATATTTTCACAAAATGGGTTTCATTATGTACCAGCAGAAGGTGTTTACGCTGTATTTGAAGTTAAGCCTGACATAGCTGACTTTAGTGATGGCATTAATAATGTTGAATATGCAGGAGACAAAATAGAAAGTGTAAGAAAACTAGAAAGAGAGGCTACCACTTTTATTAATGGCGGAAGACAATTGGGCCCAAATCCATTAACAAAAATAATTGGAGGCATTCTATGTAATACTAATGGTCATACTCACGAAAACAATGACACTTTATCTGGAAAATTCAAAGCATTAAATAATTTGAAGACTTTGGATTTAGCTTGTATAGCTGATTATGCCAGCATATACATTGACTATACTGAAAGTGAAATCAACCAAGTTGGAAATCAACCATTCTTTGATTTTTATGAAAACCGAGCTTTTAAAGATATAGTCTACAGTAAAAAAGAAAACTCTTTGATTACCTTTTTTATGCAATTAACTCGATATCTACAACAAGCTATTGGTACTATTCCTGCAATTAATCTTCAAAAATATATGGATACGATTGATGAAAAACTAGACCCACATATCTAAACATTTGTAGCACACTGCCGTCCTCATTCTTGCGGGCGACAGAGAGCTACAAGCCAGCCCTCCAAAGAATTCGTATATTGAAAACCGATTGGAGTTGAAGAGGAATGCCAGCATGTAACACTAGATATGATCGCATATCTCTTCGTTCCTCAGAGAGACGCGACATATCATTATCCGTTACAGCTCATTAAAAAAATATAAAAAGAAAATATATGATATCAATTGCAAT
>JAHDGD010000048.1:24276-26494 GCA_020627825.1 Saprospiraceae bacterium | reverse complement strand
CTTTATACTTTCTCTACTCTACAATCAAACGCTTAATGGAATGTTGTGTAGAACTATTTAATTTCACAAAATAAACACCTGATGGTAAATTTTCAACTTGCATAGTAATCACATCTTTACCAAGAATCAATCTGTGATTTTGTGTTGAAACTAATGTACCATCTACTCCTATCACTTGTAATGTTGCCATTCCTGACTCTAGGCTATTGATGCCAATATTCACTGTATTAGCAGCTGGATTAGGGAATAATGTCATTGCGAAATCATCTCTTTCTACCTCATTCAATGCTACAATACCATCTGATTCAATAAGAGTAATTGCCCCAACACAGTTAATTAATTCTCCATCATTAGATACACATGCTGTTCCTGAGAAATCCTTTAAATCAAGAATTTCAAAATCATCAACAGCCCATCCTACGAAATCACCTGTAGTCGTTGTATTATCATCCGTTCCAAAACGGAATCTAAATTGTAATTTTTCTCCTGCAAATTCAGATAAATCTAAATATGATTCTAGTATTCCATCACTATCACCACTAAATGCTGATAAATTTGGCAATGCAAAAGTACCATAACCTAGTGTTACATTAAATCCGTCTCTTACATTGTTACTTGCATTTAAACGAGTCCATCCCAATTCTCCTTCTTTTCTTACAGAAATGAAACCTCCATCCGAACCTGTTTCTGTGTTATAACGATGTCTAAACTTCAAGGTAGGACGATCTCCTAAAATTTCATAACTATTCAATGAAAAGAACGTATTGTCCGTTTCAGTTTCCACAGAACCTATATAAAATAACTCATTGTCAGCTTCGAAAATATCATCAGCTATATCCCATATAAGATCTGTCCCTTCCAATATTTCTAAATCCCAACGATCAAATCCATCTGTGAAATCGTCTAAATGGATGGTATTAGATTCCGCACCATCTTCAGCTTTTAAGGAGTAAGTAAAAGAAAGTTCTTGCTCAGGATCCATTGCACCTATCTGGAAGGTTAATACATCACCCATTTGCTCTACAGGTATCGTAGATGAGCCTTCTACAAAACTTGTACCTTCAGGAATCTCATCTGTTACCACTAAAGCACTCACGTCTCCTTTTCTATAATTCGTCAATGTAATTGTTACATCGAAATTATCTCCTATCTTAACAAATGGTGCTGCATTTTTAGCAATTAATATTGTATCAAGGCAGTTTGGATGACTAAGATACCCCTCTGTTCCATCACCTCGATCTGTTGTCTCACCTTCATTTGCTTGAAAGCCCATTCCTCGTCTAGCAAATGCATCGAAAATCAAACAGAAATTCTCACCACCATATATTGCATCATCTGCTGCTAAAATTCCATCTCTACCTGATATAAATCCAGGAGAACATTGTTGTTCTTTCATCCCTTCTATAACTAATCGAATTGCACGTGCATTTCCACTTTCTAGATTATTAATGTCTGCATCATAACCATATGCGTCAACAAAATCCCAGTATAAATCCCATGTTACAGCAGCCCATACTTCACCTAGTGGATGTGGAGCGCCCGTCCCTATGATACTATTATAAGTCTTCGGTGAAATATCCATATCTCGGCTATACGGGAAATCACGAATACCAATTCCATCAACATCAAGACCTGAAACATAATTACCAATTCCTCTTGCATCATTGGGACCATCTCCAGGTTCTACTGTTGTTACAAGTGCAAAATAATCACTCCATCCTTCTCCCATTTGCTCATCATTACCTAAACAACCTGCTTGACTTGGTCCACCAGTCAATCGATTGGATACACCATGACCAAACTCATGTGCAATCACACCATTATCATAACTTGCATCCAATAATTCTGGTCCTGTTACTTGAGGCAATTGAATAGTTCCTTCTACTGTAACTCCAGCATTAATTGACGCTTTTATATTATTACAATTGGTTAATCCCATCATAATAGCTGGAATAGTAACTTGAGCACCAAAATCTCCTCCTGCCATATTAAATATGTCCGTGTCTCCATCTCCTCCGTTAACACCTTGTATATTACACACAATGACAGCAATCGCACCAGCATTCTGCGCATTCAATGATTTCAATCCGAATTCACATGACGCACGATCAATTACAGCAATATTTCCTGCAATTTCATCGCCATTCACTAATTCTTCACAAGCTAGTGTAGGTGAAGGAGAACCATCGTCAACAATAACAAGATTTCCTGTAACGGG
>JAHDGD010000048.1:0-24176 GCA_020627825.1 Saprospiraceae bacterium | reverse complement strand
TCAAGATCATGCCATCCATAAGGAGAAGCAATAGGATCTGCAGGATCCGTTACCAATACATGTTCACCATGTATTGGCGATTCTGCTGGCATTGCATACACACGGTATGTACCTCCCATAAACGAACTTACAAGTGCAGAATTTGTTTTATTTGAACCTTCTGTTTGAAAATTATTAGTACAAGAATAATCATGCTTATGATCAGGTCTTTCACCGAACGAACAATAGACCGTATAATTATTTTTTGAAATCAATCGACCATCAACAGCACTTACACGCAATGACCAATAATCACTTCCAGGTATGTCAAGATCTACTTTCCAAGACAACTCGAATAATCCTTCTTCATTCTTATCGTAACATAAATAAACTGGTACTTGATTGTTCGCAAATGAAGGAACATCATATAAATAACTATTTTCTCGATCACTTGAAATTCTTGTAAATACCTCATTATTTGGATATCCCAAAAGTTCCCCCGCTTTCTGAATCGCTTGTTCAGCAGTTAAATTTTGCTCTCCTTTTGCAATTTTTGATGACAAGTTTCTTTCTGCATTCGACTGAATGTTATAAATTTCATCGTTTTGAATCCCTATCGTAATCAGGCCATTATATACAGGAACACCACCATAGGTTTGCCATAAATAAAGATGCGTTGCTTGATGAAAAGTCGATACATAGTGATCTGAAACAAGATAATCATTAATTGCTTCTACATCCAATCCATATTGATCGGCTTGCTCAATTAATGTTCTTTTAGCAAGTTCAATGTCTGAACTTTTTTGGGCATTCAGCCCGCCCCATATAAAAAAGGCAATCAATAAACTAAGTAGTGTTGTTCGCATATATAAAATATTATAACGGTTAGAGTTTTTTTCAATAGATCGCAATATAATACCAATTTCATATTTCATTTGTCAAAATCAGAACAGATTTCTTCTTTACGACACAAAACCATAATAAATTTGGCAACTTGCTTATTCCTTACAAATCTTCGACAAGCTTTAAACTTCATTTTGTCTCTTTTGTTTTTATTCTTTTTGGGTTGAACCCAAAATTTAAATGGAGCTCTGTCGAAAAAAAAAGGCGAAAGAATGGATTTTACGTACTTTTACTCCATATGGATACGAATATTGTCATCGGAAGAAAAAGTATTTTGGAGTTGATTGATTCTGGTAAGCAAATCGAAAAAATTTTCTTGCAAACAGGCACTCGTGGTGAATTCGAAAAAGAACTAAGAGAACGACTGAAAACATCTTCTATTCCCATTCAATATGTTCCTGTTCAGAAATTAAACAAAATGACTTCTGGTAATCATCAAGGTGTGCTAGCTTATTTATCGCTAGTAGAATATCAGTCTGTCGAAAATGTTGTTGCTCAGTTGTATGAACAAGGAAAAACCCCTTTTATCGTTATTCTAGATGGTGTTACTGATGTCCGCAACTTCGGTGCAATTGCTCGTAGTGCAGAAGTTTTTGGAGCTCACGCAATCGTTTCTCCTCTCAAAAATTCAGCTATTATAAATGAAATAACATTTAAGTCTTCAGCAGGTGCACTTTCTCATATCACTGTATGCAGAGAAAAAAGCTTAAACAATGTAGTGGAAGCTCTACAAAATCTAGGGTTGCAAATTATAGGTGCCGACCATCATGCTGAAAAGAGAATTGACGAACTTGATTTTACAGGTCCTCTTGCCGTTGTGATGGGAGATGAAGGGGAAGGCATAAGCCAGCATATTCGCAAAAAAATAGATCATACCTTTAAAATAAATCAAGTAGGAAAAACCGAATCTTTGAACGTATCAGTAGCAGCTGGCGTTGTATTTTATGAAATTAGTAAATCAAGATCTTATGACACATAAATTAAAAATGGCTCTATTCGGAATGTACGCCATTCTACTAGCAGCATGTGGAACTTCAAAGCAGACTACTGCTCAGGCGGCTATGAAGGAAAGCAACATGAAATATGCACCGACCGAAAAAGCTTTATTATGGAAAATTGAAAAAGAAGGCTTAACAGCGCCAAGCTATTTATTTGGAACGATCCATATTATTCCATCGGATGATTTCTTTTATCCTTCTGGAACATTAGCTGCGATAGAAGCATCAAAAACAATGGTCTTTGAAATCGATATGTCTGTTATGACGGATATGTCTCAACAAATGGCTCTTATGCAAAAGGCTATCATGAAAGACGGTCAAAAATTAAGTGACTTAATAACGGAGGAAGAATACAAGATTGTAAAGGCACACTTTGACAAAATGGGTCTTCCATTGGCAATGTTTGAACGCATGAAACCTGCTTTTTTAAGTGTCTTTGCTAGTGAAGAAATGTCACCCAATGTCTTGCAAAGTGGAGAAATGAAGTCATATGAAATGGAGTTTATGGAAATAGGTCAAACACAAAAAATGGAGTCAGGTGGATTGGAAACAGTGGATTACCAACTCAGTGTTTTTGATTCCATTCCATATACTGATCAGGCAAAAATGTTGGTTGAAAGTATTCAAAATGCTGGCGAAGGAGAAGATGAGTTGGCTAAAATGATAGACGTTTATAAAAAACAAGATTTACAAGGTATGGAAGCTATGTTCAGCGATGAATCATTAGGTGATATGGACATTTTATTGAATAATAGAAATAAAAACTGGATAGCACCAATGAAGGAATATATGAGCAATAATCCTACGTTCTTTGCAGTGGGTGCAGGACACTTGGTAGGGGAAGAAGGTGTCATAGCTTTATTACGAAAAGAAGGATATACCTTAACACCAGTCAGTATAGATGAGTAATTTTATTTCTTTGAAGGGCTTTACGCCCAAAGTAGGGGAAGGTTCTTGGATGGCGGATACAGCTAGGATTGTCGGCGATGTAGAGACAGGTTCAAAATGTAGTTTTTGGTTTGGTTCTGTTATAAGAGGTGATGTAAGTTCTATTCGTCTTGGTGATCGTGTCAATGTTCAAGATAATGCTGTAATTCATGCTACTTTTAATAAAAGTGTAACATCCATAGGGAATGATGTAAGTATAGGACACGGTGCAATGGTGCATGGTTGTACCATAGAAGATGAAGTACTAGTGGGGATGAATGCAATTATAATGGATAATGCCCTGATCAAAAAACATGTCATCATTGCTGCAGGAGCTGTCGTACTTGAAAATACAATATGTGAATCAGGTTGGATTTATGGTGGAATTCCAGCAAAACCAATAAAAAAATTAGAAGGAGATAATTTGCAGTTTTTTATTACACGTACAGCTGCTAACTATATAAAATATAGTTCTTGGTATACACAGGATAATGCAAATGAAAATTCTTAAAAGCTCTTATAACGATATTCCTTTTATCTATAAACTCTATGAAGCTGCGACAGCTTTAATGGCCTCAAAAGGTCAAGTCACTTGGCCTACATTTGAAAAACAATTGGTGCAATGTGCTATTGATGAAGGTCGACAGTGGAAGATTATTTTAGAAAATAAGATAGCCTGTATATGGACTTATACATATGACGACGAAGCCATATGGGGTGATCGGAATCAAGACCCTTCTTTGTATGTACACAGAATTGCTACTGACCAACAATTCAAAGGAAGAAACTTAGTTTCTCATGTCATTAATTGGTCTACTAAACATGCACAATCCAAGAATCTCAAATACCTAAGATTAGATACAGTTGGTTTAAATAAAGGCCTCATTAAGCACTATGAAAAAAATGGCTTTACATTTTTGGGTACAAAACAGTTAGAAAATTTAGATGCTTTACCTGATCATTATAGCAAAGGTCCAGTTTGTTTATTTCAAAAATCAATTCCTACTCCGAATTTTAATTACAACAACAGACAATTTCGACCGGTCAAAAATTCTGAAAATGGAGAGACATCAAAAGACACCATTTTTCAATATGCTCAAAAAGGTAACATTTTAACATCCACTTATAAAGGTGGGGACATAGTAAGTGGCCATCTTATAGGACTTGTAGATCAGAATGGAACCATCAACATGCGGTATCATCAAGTTAATAAAAAAGGAGAGCTTATGACTGGAACATGTACCTCGAAACCTGAAATTCTTGAAAATGGTAAGATAAGATTACACGAAACTTGGAAATGGACAAGTGGTGATAATTCTGAAGGATATTCCATTTTAGAAGAAATCTAGTAACCTGAGTCAAGGATTGAATTTTGTTGCATAAAAATTGACAACTTCGGCACCTATAAAGCTTATTTATCACCTCACTAGAAATCGTTCCAATTGATTTTTTTACTTTTAGCCTATGCGGTTTGTTTTTTTGCTCCTTTTCTTTTTTATCTCTTTATCACTTTTTGCTCAAGGTGTTGAAAATCGCAATGAATACACCATTCCTGTTGTATTTCATATTTTATATGCTTCAGATGAACAAAATATTTCTACTGAACAAATCAAAGCCCAGTTAAACCAATTGAACAAAGACTTCTCTAAGACTAATGATAACTTTGATAGTACACCCTCTATCTTCAAGGAACTTGCAGCTGATATAGGATATAAGTTTTGTTTGGCATCTATTGACCCCGATGGAAATGAAACTATTGGAATAACTAGAACCGAAACCAATATATCCGAAATTGGACTATCAGAAATTTATTATGAAACCGATGAAGGAGGAAAAGATCCATGGAATAACGATGAATACATTAATATATGGGTCGCTGATATGGGAGATTCTGGTATACTAGGAATTACTCCTTTACTTGGTGATGGCTCACCCGCTGCTAAGGATGGTATATTACTTAATTACCGATTTGTAGGCGTAGATGGTGAACATCAAGATGAAAATAGGAACAAAGGCAAAGTACTGACTCATGAAATGGGGCATTATTTTGGTTTAAAACACATCTGGGGTTCCTTAAATACAGAATGTATGGACGATGACGATATAGAAGACACACCATTACAAAATGCCCCAAGTTTTGGTTGCCCTACTTTTCCATCACCTGATATTTGTACACAAGGAAATGGCATCATGTTTACTAACTTTATGGATTATACAGACGATGATTGCTTAACAATGTTCACTCTTGATCAAAAAGATAAGATGGTCGAAACATTAGAAAATCATCGATTCGGACTGATCGATAATTCCAATACAGAATGTTTTCTCTCCAGTCATCCTGAAGAAAACATGTCGATTTCTATTTATCCAAATCCAGCTAATGAATTCTTGTATATTGAATTTGAACAACCCGCAAGTGATCGATCAATTCAAGTGTTCAACATTGAAGGAAAACGTTTAGCAGAATGGAAAGCCTCACAACAAATCAATCAATTTAACTTGACACATTTTACAGCAGGCATATACTACATTAAAATGGAAAATTCATTTTTCAAGATCATCATATCACCTTAAACACATTATACAAAATATCTTTGGGGCCCTGACCCCATAATTTACTGCTTAATAAATCGACCTACATAACCAAGAGCTCCATCTTCAATGTGTACTACATACATCCCTTGCTTTAAATCGTCAACAAATACCCCATGTCCATACAATGTGGATTGAATAACTTGTCCAGAAATATCATAAAGGATAACATGAGCTTTTGCATCTATTCCATCTATAAATAATCGATCGTTTACTGGATTGGGGTAAATAGAAAGCTCTTTAAGTTCTGGGTTATGTACCGATACCAAGGAACCACATATAATTAGCGTAAGAGAAGAGTCCGCTGACATAGTTGCAGCAACTCTATCTTCTTCAAATTGTGAAAGAAAATAAATATCTGTATGTCCACCGCCTTCTACAGTGTACAGCTTGTTATCTACCCCTAGCTTGTCAAGGTGTTCATGTATACTGCCACTTCCATGTAATGGTACTATTGGATTACCTAATACAACAACATCATCATAGCCAAATGGAACTGTTTCATCTGCTGTACCATGATAACTCACAATAAACGGATCTGTTTCATCTATCCACGATGTGTCATAAATTGCACCACTATAATTTACAATTCCTTTCACTTCTTCACCATATATGTGGAAATCAGGATTTCCTGTACTTCCTTGAAAACCACCATTTTGGTCAAGTAACTGTTGAATAAAAGGTAAGTCGGAATCGCCTTCATCGAAAGTACCTGCAATGATAGCTGTGATTGCACCTGCGGAATAACCACCAATAAACATCTGATCTGGATCTATTTTGTACGGGTTACCTCCATCTATTGCAGAATGCTTAAACCAACGAATTGCTGCACGCATATCATGAGAAGCTTTTACCGTAATATCAAGAGCTGAAATAGAATCTGGGATACCTTGAAAAATACTCAGTAATCGATAATCTATGGTAGCCGCTACATAACCTTTTTTCGCAAAAGACTCACATGTATTCGCCATATCTTGTCTTGTTCCAGAAATAAAAGAACCTCCGTGTGCAAAGATGATCACAGGACGCGTAATAAAATCCTCATCTTGTGGTTCATAGATATCCATGAATAAATCAATAGAATCTCCGAAAACATCAACATTACTTCCATACTCAACAGTAGTCTTAGATACCGTTTCAAAAAGCTCTCCAAGATAACGTTCTCCGTTACATCCATAATCAACCTGAGCTTGTGCCCAAACACCTAGAAATAATAGTAAAATTGTTGTTCTCATATTCATTTAATAAAGTAAAAAAGCAGTATCGCCTTTTCCGTCATATTTGATTCTTTGTGGTAATCCAAAGTCTAGATTCGCCCCTACTCTGAAGTTAACCTTCCAGTTATACCATGGTAAAAAAACACCTACAACATTATCCGACATCACATACAATTGCAAGTTTCTTATATTCATGACCGAGTGAAGTCCAAAATTGCTGTATGTATTATTTTTATAGGCGTAAGAAACTCCCACATCCCAAAATTTCCATAACCTTCTTGTCGCATTTACACCCACAGCAGGTAAAAATCTGTTTTGCTTAAATTCTCCATAAAGCATTCCACCTAGACGCCATTTATTGTATTTGTATTGTCCTGAAACTATAATCTTAGCAGGAGTATATGTGAAATACCTATTGTTAGTAACTGTGGTGCCGAAAGCTGTTGCTATGGAATCTGTTATGGTTGATAAGGTATCAGTTGTAATTTCAGAAAAACTTAATCCGTTAAATTCAAATTCACCCTTACTTTCAATATTGATCGTATTGGACCGCCAAAATACGAATCCTACATCCAATAGACTGGCATTTACTGTCCAAGGTCCATCTTTGTACTGAAATCCAAAATCAATAGAAGTTCCATAATTATCTCGCAATGCATCATTAAAGGGCAACAATTCTCTCAATCGAAAATTAAAATCATTAGCAGAAACATTCATCAGGACATCTGTTTCCAAGGACAATTCATAAAATTCTTCACCGGTAGTTAAGGAAATATCATTCCTCGGTGTACTTACATTATAAGCACCAGATATCAATTTAATGTTCCCTCCTATTTTATACATATCATCATATAAAGAAGTAGACATGCCGAAATACAATTCATTCATATGTGTGGCAAAAATTGAAGGATTAAATTCTATCGTTCTTCCCACTTCCTCTGCATTCCCAAAGGTTAATAAGTTTATAAAGTCGAGTGAAAAATTCACATATTGACTTGCAGAAATATGATATCCTAATCGATAATGTATATTGTTCTTTTTCCAAGCCACATCGAGAAGATGAAATGAAAAATCAGAACTATAATAATTTCTACTTATTCCTTCAGCGAATTCTTCCGCATAGTCTATTCCGAAAAAAAATTCAGCAAATCGAGGACCCCTCAAGTCCAAATGATAATACGTCGATCCGGAAGATATATTGAATGTTCCTCTTGGCGTAAATGCAGGATTTAGTAACCCTGCTTGTAAGACTTCAGGTTGATAATATAAACTTAATTCTTCTTGAGCTGTAGCAATTATAAAGAAGGAAGACAATAGGATGGTGTAAATATACTTCACTATAAAGAATTTATTCTAGACTGAATTTTGCACCCAATTTCACACCCAATCCATAGGTATCATAGATCCATATAGGATCTGAACCATTCGGGGTGCTTCGAAAAGTAGGACGAACAAGAATACGCTTAGTATCCATAAATTTTTGTACCCGCTCTTCCGTCATATCTATAAAGAATGACGCACTGGATATATTCGTTAACGTACTTGAACCTGAATACGTTCCACCAGGTAAAAATATTTCACCTTCCTCGAATAAACTGTCAATCACTTCATTATCCTCATCAAGCATATATAATTGAGTGGTTACATCTATTGGGAATTTATTCTCCAGAATCAATTTAAATTGTAAAGAATCTAAATTATATTCAGGTAAATCAAAACTAAAATCAAACGTATCTACTACCTGCAAATTCTGAATACCTAGATGCATTGGCACCTCTACGCGTAACTGTACAGCATAATAATTTTCATTTAACAAGTATCCTTTAAATTCTGGATCATCGAGTGGATTCGCTATTGCATTGATCCTGTAATTAAATTGTTTTACCCTATTATTGAATATTTCTTTGAAATTACTATTCTCTTCTGTAAAATTAAAATTGGTATACTTCACTTCTCCCATTTCATCAAAATCAGGGAAATTAAACAAAATTCCATCATCAATGATAGAACTCGTTAATTCGAATATCTCTCCGTCAATTGTTTCCAGTGTCATTTCTTTAAATTCAGCCCCTACTGAAAATCCAAACGTATTTTCTGCATTCACTTCTATGCTAGGTTCAACAAAATCCATTGTACCGGATAGCCATCTGTTATACAAACCAATAGGGATAAACGATCCTATGATCTCTCTTTCCGACTTCGGAAAAGACCCTTCTACATAAGCAAATTCAAGTAAATTCCAGTTAAACGTAATTAAATCAATTTCTATTCGATCTCCATTTAATTTGCGCGCATCGTATCGAAAAGTTATTAAATTATCGTTCCCTGCCATCGTGTAACCATTTATTTTAACTGGAGGAGCTTCCACTTGCACTACACTTCCATCGCTAGATCCTGGATGCGAAATTATTTGCGTTAAAGGCTGACCATCTTTCTTTAATTCATCAACCGTCAAGGTGATCACTAAAGGATCTTCACCCGAATAATTATACTTAAAATACAACTCATCTCTTAAAAACACTGCACTATCAATATCTTGTGTTGTGCCTGCTTGAGAAAGGTCTAGTTGGAATATAGAATCGCTAAATGGAATGTCGAAAATCCCAAATATAGGAGGAAAAACGACACTTGCAGGATCATTTAAAACCTCTCCTTGATACACAACAGTAACTTTCCCTTCCTCATCTGTTTCTATCTCCACATCACCTGTATTAGCGACAGTGAATAAATCTTGCAACTTTACCTCATCATTGATAAGGGGTACAGCCCAAACCGCAGATTTGGTTTGATTGATTAATGCTTCTTGTGGAGAAAACCCGCAAGAATTTAGCAATACAACGGTCACAAGGGAAAAATATAAGTATTTCTTCATCATTGAATCTTCATACTAGTTCAATTGCTTATTTTATCTACCTTAGCATAGAATACTGGCAGATTCATTTACAGATGCAAGCAAATGTACACTTTAATAAGCTAAAATTACGCAACCCATTCGGGATTCATCATGGCAATTACACTTACCGATACCATGTTATCGTCGAAATCGTTGCATCAGGGTGCAGAGCATTTGGCGAAACTGTCGCCATTGATTACTATGGACTAACTCCTGAACACCTAGAATCCTCAACACGAAAATTGATAAAGGAGTTTCATCCTCAATTAATCAACTTGTCTCCTACCGACTTTTATGCATTTTTACTAGAAAGATGCCCTTCTGAACCTTTTATTCGATGCGCTTTTGATCAAGCATTTGTAGAGATTCAAGCTTTATTAAGAAAACAAACAATTACCGAATTTTTAGATATTCCTGCTTCTACAGTCAAGTCGTCTATAACTATAGGATTAAGCGATTCTGATGATTTGATAGATCAACGGATTTGTGAACCTTGGCCACTTTACAAACTAAAAGTAAACGGTCAATTACCTTATGCTCTAATCGAAAGATTAAATAGAAAAAATAAAGCATGGGGGATTGATGCGAATGGGTCGTTTGAAATGGGTCAAGCCCAAAAAGCATTAAAAGAAGTGGAGGAACTGGGGGGAGTATATGCAGAACAGCTTTTAAAGAAAGGGGAATGGAACGAGATGAAAGCTGGATTAGCGACGATTCCTCATTTAGCAGATGAAAGTGTTACGGATTTGGCTTCCGCCAAAAGATTATTAAATCAGTGCGATGGCTTTGTGCTAAAGTTGACCAAGTGCGGTGGTATTACACCAACACTTGAGCTTATAAAATTCGCGAAAAGTGAAGGCAAGACTTTATTAGCTGGTTGCATGACAGAAAGTAGCATAGGAATTAATCACATGTTGCAACTCGGACATTACTTTGATTATTTCGATCTGGATGGAGCTTTTTTGATTTCGAATGATGATGAGGTCGCACATCGATTAAAAAGCAATTTAAAACAACTGCATAATAATGGGGTTTTCAAATAATTGGGCTACTAAAACTTAATGTTTCAGCTGTGGCTCAATTTAGAAAATTTATAGGTTCTATACTTCATACAAAAATTAATTTAGTGAAAAACGAAAGGATTAAAAAGTACAAGATACTTTCTCATTCCTTCACTTGTCATACTATGGTAAAATTCATTTCATTTTGTCAAAGAATTGTAAATCGATTACCTTACAGCCAGCACTAATTTGTTTTACAAATAAAGGAGTAAGATGTTTGATGTATGAAAAATGTAGCGCAAGTTTTTGTAGTAGGATTTAATCACAAATACATCAAAAATGATGATAGAAGTGCACTTTTAAGAACTGTACCTAAACAGATTTCTTCGAGTCAATTCCAAAACTATGATATAGATGCAATTAATGTTTTGCAAACCTGTAATAGATGGGAATTATATGGAATTGGCGATCTTCGAGATGCAATAAAACTCTTAAAAGATGTCTCTAATTTTAAAGAAAATGACGAAAAAATCATCTTGTCTTTGTCTGGAAAAGAAGCAATACATCACATTTTTCATGTTGCAGCTGGATTGGACTCGATGGTACTTGGAGATCAAGAGATACTAAGTCAATTTAAAAATTCCTTTCTTCTTTCAAAAGCAAAAAAGACACTAAATGGATACTTAGAAAGACTTGCAAATACAGCCCTTAATTCAGCTAAAGAAATCAGAAAAAACACACACATAAGTAAAGGAACTACTTCTCTTTCATACTCCGTAATCCAACTTTTAAAAAAAGCAGACTATTCTTCTTCCGATGAGATACTACTCATGGGTTTAGGAGAATTTGGATTGAGTATCCTTAAGAACTTAAAACAATATTTTCCTGAGAAAAACATCTGTTTGTCGAATCGAACACTAGAAAAATCTAAAACACTCGCCATGCAGTTCGATTGCTCGTATATAAAGTGGAAAGAATGCCCGGATACTGTATGGAATTACGACATAGTCATCAGTGCATTTGATTCACAAGACATCCTATTTTCCCCAAACTCTCAAGAGCATAATAAAACACTAATCATTGATCTATCAATGCCTTCACCATTTTCTGAAGATATCAGATCCTCCACGTTTGTTGAATATTATTCACTAGATGATGCAGCTAAACTTGTCAATAAAAGTTTGAAAAACAGAAAAGAAAGCATTAACCCTGCATTGAAAATAATGGATCACTACATAGATGATTTTATTGCATGGTCGGCAATGTATACACATACAGACATTCTTAAAGAATGGAAACTTAAACTGGAAGAAGCATCTGAGATTTGTCCTTTTTTTCAATCAATGGACAAAAAAGAAAGTGTGTATTATATCAATAAAAGTATGGGCCACTTTGCTCAATATATAAAGAGCAATACCATAAATAAAAATTCAGAAGAAGTTTTATCCTCTTACCTTCAATTAACAAAATCGTGAAAAACTGCATACGTATAGGGACACGTTCAAGTGAATTAGCAATATGGCAAGCTAATTTTGTTAAAGAAATTTTGGAACGAAATGGGTATGAATGCAAACTTGTGAACATCAAGAGTGATGGTGAAATCGAAACAAAGTTACCGATTTACGAAATAGGTGTTCAGGGTGTTTTTACCAAAGCACTTGACGTTGCTTTACTCGAAAATACAATTGACATTGCTGTCCATTCATTAAAAGACGTTCCTACGCAAACAGCTCAAGGTATTAAAATCATTGCTGTTCCCAAACGCGGAAATCACAAAGATGTTATTGTAACAAGGAAACCAATAAATTGGCATGAACTTTCTGCTTGCATTGCTACAAGTAGCATACGTAGAAAAGCGCAATGGGCCTACAGATTTCCAGCACATACATTTGATAATATCCGTGGAAACATCAATACGAGACTTGACAAGTTTCTAAATAATAAATCATGGGACGGCGCGGTGTTTGCTGCAGCTGGACTTGAAAGAATTGACTTAAAAGTGCCTCATTTAAACTCTTTGGAATGGATGCTTCCTGCGCCTGCTCAAGGAGCCTTAGGTATAGCAGCCAGAGAAGATGACTCTATATGTCAACACATTCATATGCTTCTTAACCATAAAGAAACGGAGATTGCGACATCAGTTGAGCGTCAGTTTCTAAGAGCTTTGATGGGAGGTTGCGCTACTCCTATCGCAGCATATGCAGAAGTCAAGGGCAATGAAATATGTTTTCATGGAAATATATTGACTTTGGGTCCCAACCCACAAAAAAAAGAACTGCATAAAACATTCTCAATTGATAAAGCAAATGATGCAGGAGAATTAGCTGCCAATAAAATACTTCAAAATGGTGGTCTTGAAATTATAGAAGAAATAAGAAGAACAATTGGGTAAAAAAACAAGACATATCGTATCAACGAAGCTTCTTTCGCAGCAATCAATAGATGTACTTGAAAATGCAGGTTTTAGTTTAGAATCCTACGATATCATGGACATTATCTTTAAAGAAAATGATGCGCTAATACAGGAAATTTCAAGTTCAAATGACCCATTTGTTTTTACAAGTAAAAATGGAGTTTTTGCCGCACAAAAATTAGGCTTATCTATTAGAAAAGTCTTCGCTATAGAACCTGTAACATCTCGAATTGCTGAAGAATTAGGATATGAAATTATACAAACAGGAAAAGATGCACATACACTTGCAGAAAAAATTTCATCCACTAGCAAACAAGGCGTTATTCATCTTACATGCCCTGATAGGAGAACTGAGCTGGATAAAAAGTTAAAAGAAAAAAACATACCAATTCATACAGTTGAAGTATATGAAAAATTTCCTAATCCAAAGCATCATGAAGCCTTTGACCTTTTGTTTTTATTTGCACCTAGTCATTTAATAGCTTTTGAGCAAAAGAATAAAATAAAGGATCAAAAGATCTATTGCATAGGAAAAACAACAGCCGACTTTGCTCGATCGAAAGGATATAAAAATGTAACATTTTGTGAGTTTTCATCGGAAAACAATCTGGTGCAACTTGCAATACAAGAAATGACAAATGAATACTGAACATCTATTTTTAAAAGCTTTAAATGGTGCAAAAGTCGACAGACCACCTGTATGGTTGATGCGTCAAGCAGGAAGATACCTACCTGAATATATGGTATTAAAAGAAAAATATGACTTTTTTACTCGAATTCGCACACCTGAATTAGCAACAGAAATCACGCTACAACCAATAGATATTATTCAGCCTGATGCAGCGATTTTATTTTCTGACATTTTGGTGATTCCTGAAGCCATGGGTCTTGAAGTTCAAATGATCAACGGTAAAGGGCCTTATCTTCCTGAAACAATAAAGTCACAAGAGGATGTGGACAAATTAAAGGTGAAAAACGTCGAACATGATTTAGAATATGTCTACGATGCCATCCAATTAACCAAAAATGAACTTAATAATAGAGTTCCTCTTATAGGATTTGCAGGTGCTCCCTTTACTATATTTTGTTATATGGTGGAAGGGCAAGGAAGTAAAACATTTCATAAAGCAAAGACGCTTTGTTTTTCTAATCCAGACATTGCAAAATCTCTCCTTGATAAAATTACAAATGTTACCATTGCTTATCTAAAAAGAAAGATTGAAAATGGTGTTGACGCCATTCAAGTTTTTGACAGTTGGAGTGGCTTATTGTCCTATGCTGACTTTATGGAATTTGCTTTTCCATATCTCAAGAAAATACATGATGCACTTGCCGATCAAGTACCCGTTATTCTGTTTCCAAAAGGAAGTGATTATGCACTACGAGATATTGCAAGTATAAAGCCTGCTGGAATTGGCATTGACTGGACGATTACACCAGAGGATGCTCGTGATCTAACCCATGGTATAACCCTTCAAGGTAATATGGACCCCTCCAAACTTTTTATGTCCACTCATAAAATTGAAAAAGAGGTGAAAGAGATGATTGATCGATTCGGTATTCAAAACTATATTGTAAATCTCGGACATGGGATGTTACCCACGATTCCAGTCGATTCTGTAAAAGCTTTTGTAAACGCAGTAAAATCATATGAAAAGCTATAAAGATTCTTTCTATCAACATATATGCAATTTACAAGATGAAATTTGTAATCGTTTAACTATTCTCGATGGCAAAGAAACCTTTCTTGAAGATAAATGGAAAAGGCCAGGAGGAGGTGGTGGTCGTACAAGAATCATGACGAATGGACATGTTATTGAAAAAGGAGGCGTCAATATTTCTGGTGTTCATGGTACATTACCACCACAAATGGTTGAATATCTCAAGGTGTCCAATAATCAATTTTTCGCTTGTGGGATTTCTATCGTTCTACATCCTAAGAACCCATTTGTACCTACTGTTCATGCTAATTTTCGATACTTCGAGTTATATGATGGCAATAAAAATGTGGTGGATCAATGGTTTGCAGGAGGAGCTGACATGACTCCATATTACATAAATGAAGAAGATATTAAGCATTTTCATCTTACCTGGAAAGAGCATTGTGATACCTATGATCTTGATTTATATCCTACGTTTAAGGGTGCATGTGATGAGTACTTCTACAACAGTCATCGGGAAGAGGCAAGAGGTGTAGGTGGTATTTTCTTCGATTATTTACGGCCAACAAGCACACACTCTAGTGACATGTGGCATCAATTTACAGTTGATGCATCTCATGCTTTTTTAACAGCCTATGAACCTATTGCAAAAAGAAGGCAAGATCTTCCATATACAGAAGAACAAAGAGATTGGCAAGAAATCAGACGTGGAAGATATGTAGAATTCAACTTAATTCATGATAAAGGCACATTGTTCGGTTTACGCACAAAAGGAAGAATCGAATCTATTTTGATGAGTTTGCCAAGTCATGTGCAATGGAAATATGATTTTCACCCTGAACAAGGAACTGAGGAATCAAAATTACTTGATGTATTAAAACAGCCTAAAAACTGGATAGAATGATGAAAAGACCAAGAATATTACGTAAAAGTCATGCTGTAAGATCAATGATAAGAGAAACCTTCTTACAACCTGATGACTTTATTGTTCCCCTTTTCATAGAAGATGGGGAAGGTATAGAAAAAGAAATTACTTCACTTCCTGGATATTTCAGACGATCACTAGACAGGACAGTAGGAGAAGTAGAATCTCTTTGGAAACTTGGCTTGAAATCTGTTTTACTTTTTGTAAAAGTAGAAGAACATCTCAAAGATAATCAAGGAAAGGAAGCAATCAATCCGGAGGGACTCATGCAAAGAAGCATAAAAGCAATTAAAAAGGCATGTCCTGAAATGTGTGTCATGACAGATGTAGCACTAGATCCTTATTCAAGTTATGGTCATGATGGAGTAGTAGAAAATGGCATTATTATTAATGATAAAAGCTCATCGATTCTTGCAAAAATGGCTTTAAGTCATGCAAAAGCAGGTGCTGATTTCGTAGCTCCTAGTGACATGATGGATGGAAGAATAGCGAATATAAGACTTGAATTAGAAAAAGAAGGGTTTCATGAAACCGGGATTATGAGTTACAGTGCAAAATACGCCTCAAGTTTCTATGGGCCTTTCCGGGACGCTTTAGATTCCGCACCAAAATTTGGGGACAAAAAAACATATCAGATGGATCCCTCAAATCGTCTCGAAGCCATTAAAGAGGTGGAACTTGATGTACAAGAAGGTGCTGATATTGTGATGGTAAAGCCTGCATTGTCCTATCTCGACATCATACGTGAAGTTAAAAATGCTGTACATATTCCTGTTAGTGCATATAATGTGAGTGGTGAATATGCCATGTTAAAGGCTTCCGCCAAAATGGGTTGGATTGATGAAAATGCTGCAATGTGGGAATCGGTTTTATCCATAAAACGAGCTGGAGCTGACTTAATCGCAAGCTATTTTGCTAAAACCATAGCAGAACAATTATAAAACTGAACAACTAACGATTCTAGAACAGAAAATACATGATGACATTTGATTTAAAGAATAGTGGTTTAGCATTCAATCAAGCAAAACAACATATACCTGGAGGAGTGAATTCGCCTGTTCGAGCTTTTAAAAGTGTGGGAGGAACACCTGTTTTTATGAAAAAAGCAAAAGGCACTATTCTCGAGGACATTGATGGTAATCAATATATTGATCTTATTAATTCTTGGGGGCCAATGATTGTGGGTCATGGAAATAAAGAGGTAGTTCATGCTGTTCGAGAACAAGCTTCAAACTTATTTACTGCTGGCACTCCTACAGAACTTGAAACTGAATTAGCCATTCAAATAAAATCAATGGTCGAAGATCTTGAAATGGTGCGTTTGGTAAACAGTGGTACCGAAGCTTGCATGAGTGCCATTCGATTAGCTAGAGGATATACTGGCAAAGATAAATTCATCAAATTCGCTGGAAACTACCATGGGCACGCGGATTGTTTCCTAGTGAAAGCTGGAAGTGGCTTAGCAACATTCGAAATTGATACGGTACCAGGTGTTCCAAAAGGAGTAGGTCAAGATACATTGATTGCTGAATACAATGATCTAGATCAAGTAAAAGAAATTGTTGCTTTGTATGAACATGAAATTGCTGCCATCATATTAGAACCCGTTGCTGGAAATATGGGATGTATTCCACCAACAAAGGATTTCATAGCGGGTTTACGTAAGATTTGCGATCAATCAGGGATTGTTTTAATCTTTGATGAGGTGATGACAGGATTTCGACTCGCAGCAGGTGGTGCTCAGGAATATCTTGGTATAAAGGCCGATCTAGTTACGTATGGAAAAGTTATAGGTGGTGGTATGCCAATAGGTGCTTTTGGCGGAAAGAAAGAAATCATGGAACACATTGCTCCTTTGGGTACTGTTTATCAAGCGGGAACATTAAGTGGGAATCCATTAGCAGTTACTGCAGGTTTGACCACTTTACAACTTTTGGGTTCCAACCCTCAATGGTATGAAGAATTAAATCAAAAAGGACAAGTACTAGCAGAGCAACTAAAACACACATTCCACCAAAAATCAATTCCTGTGTGCATCAACAATTCTGGAAGCATGATAAGCGTGCATTTCACTGAAGGCACAGTGACAAACTATACAACATCATCGGCATGTGATCACAAACGTTTTAGCTTGTATTTTCATCATATGCTAAAAAATGGCATTTATTTACCGCCTTCTTCCTATGAAAGTTGGTTTTTCAATATTCAATTGAATAATCAAAACATCAATAAAATAATAGAAATAAGTCAAACATTTGAACTTTAAAGCATGACAAAAAAGGCAATTTTATTATTGAATTTGGGTTCGCCCAAAAGTCCTGAAACTAAGGATGTTCGTTCATACCTCAATGAATTTCTTATGGACGAGAAAGTTATCGATATCCCTTATTTACTTCGGTTATTGTTAGTAAAGGGCATCATTACTAGATTCAGAGCACCCAAAAGTGCCAAATTGTATCAATCTATATGGACAAAAGAAGGGTCGCCTTTGGTTGTAATTACTGAAAAATTGACAAAACAAGTGGAAGATTTCACAGGATATCCTACCTATTTTTCTATGCGTTATGCAACAGATGCCCCTCAGGACGTGATGAAAAGAATGCATAATGAGCATCCCGAACTAGAAGAAGTAGTGCTGTTACCGTTATATCCACATTACGCCATGAGCAGTTACGAAACTGGAGTTGATTATGCTGTGAAAGCCTACAAAAATGGCAAATTCCCTTTCGAATTACGTATCATTCCTCCTTATTACAATAAGGGGCATTATATTGATGCATTAGCTGAAATTATAAAGCCTTTCATTGAAAAAGAATACGATCATATTGTTTTCAGCTACCACGGTATACCTGAACGTCATGTACGAAAAACAGATGTTACAAAAAATCATTGTTTACAGATGAACAACTGTTGTAATGTTGCCTCAGACGCACATCAATATTGTTACAGACATCAAGTGATAGAGACAACTGAACATGTAGCAAAACAACTTCATATACCAAAAGAGAAATACAGTTATGCTTTTCAATCCAGACTAGGTGCAGATGCCTGGCTAAAACCTTACACCGCGAAAAGACTGGAAGAAATGCCTGAAGAAGGAATCAAAAACCTTCTTGTTGTTTGTCCAGCTTTTGTCAGCGATTGTTTGGAAACCCTTGAAGAAATGCATGAGGAAGGAAAAGAAATCTTTATGAATGCAGGAGGAGAAAAATTCGAAGTAATTCCTTGTTTGAATAATGAAACAAGCTGGGTAAAAAGTATTCATCAATTAGTAACAGAACCTACCTGATGCTCTACATAAAGGCTTGTCATATCATATTTGTCGTTACATGGTTCAGTGGAATGTTTTACCTCGTTCGTTTATTTATTTACCACCGAGAAGCACAAGATAAAAACCCTACAGAACGTACAATATTGTCGAATCAATACAACATTATGATTCCTCGATTGCTTTACGGTATCACATTACCTTCAGCAATCATAACGTTCATTATGGGATGCTTGCTCTTGAGTTACTATAGATCTATTCCTTCTTGGTTATGGGTGAAATTTGTCTTGCTATTTCCACTTTATCTCTATCATATCAGCTTGCATCACATATGGAAAAAACAAAAATCTGGTATCTTCAACTATTCAAGCAATAAATTAAGAATATGGAATGAAGTAGCCACACTTTTTTTATTTGCTATTGTATTTACCGCAGTAACTAAAAACACAATCAGTTTCGTGTATGGATTGACAGGATTTGTCATCTTAACAATAACATTACTCTTAGCTATAAAAGTATACAGAAGAATTAGAGAAAGTGGTCATGATAACGTTTAAAACAAACTTACAAAACCAAAGTGTGTTTTTGTATTGCGAAAATCAATAGGGTTTCGTTGTTCTCTTCCCAACGCAACATCAATACCAAATATACCGGCAGCTGTTTGAAAGCTTAATCCAACACCAAATCCTAAAGGAAAATCCAATGCTCCCGTAGTCCGCAACTCATTATATGTAATGCCATAATCTATAAACGTAGAGAAATAAGAATTAAGTCCTAGCAAATAACGGTACTCTGCAGTAAAAATGGAGTAATATTGCGCTCTTATACTTTCCTCGTCGAAACCTCTCAATACATTCGACCCTCCTATACGATACAACTCATTATTGAATACCTGGCTTGGATTGTATTTTCCACCAGACATATTCCCTAACTTAAAAGTTGCACTCTTGCCCAATGGAATAAAATAAGCTATATCAATCACACCAGAAAGTTGAATCGCTCGTAATGGAATCGTATCATATGCCGCAGAAAAATCAACATCTTGTGTTTTAAGATCAGTAATTCGACTATTCTTAATAATATTCTTAATACCACCTGTTAATCCGATTCTGGTTTGAAGGCCCTTTCTAGGATTAAATCGATAATCTCTTCTATCTAGCTCATAAGTATATCCTATATTATTTAAAGCTACATCAAGAGAGGAAGGTAATCTTCTAGACGTAATCAATGCAATTGTATCTATCCCTATTAATCTAGAGGATTGGAAACTACCATAAAAAATATTTGTTGCGTACGGACTGACTCTATATTCTATCCCTATTTCAGCATTGAGATCTCTGGACTCTTGCCCATTTCGGTATAAGGCAAAATTAGTATGTAGTCCAAAAGGAAGATTTAGTAGATAGGGATATTTTATCCGAATATCCATCCGTTGAGTTTCCGGTTTAAGTTGTCTAAAATAAAAGTACAACTCTTCCCCTTGTTTAAATTTGTTTTTTAAATCTGCTGTTATTTCACCTGAAATCGTAAGACGATCTTCATTTTCTACGTTGGGTAAAACGCCAATAAGGAAATCGAAACGGCTCGCATTTCGTTTAGAAATAGGCAATTCCAATATTGCTTTATCATCAAATATTTTTACTTGAGGAGCTGCTTTCATAGATAAATAAGGAAGCGTATTGATCTGGCGAGGTATCTCTTGAATTTTATTCAATGAAAAAACCGACTTTGGATTTATATCCAGAAACCTTTGTAAAAATAGTGGAGATATGATGGAATCAGGTTTGATTTCCAATTCAGATAAACGAATTAATTTTCCTTTATCAATCTTTATTTCAGCAAAGAAAGAATCATTTCGTACATATTGATTCTCAAAATAAATACGCGACAAGGGATATCCAGAATTATCAAGTTGTTCTCGAATAATAGACAAAACAAATGAAACATTTTCTTTGGATACCGATCCTTTTTCAAACTGAATACCTCGTATTCTGGCATCTTCAAAATACGTTTTATCAATACCATCCCAATCCAACTTACCATATACCAACTGGCTTCCCACATAAACTTGTGCAGCTAGTATAGAATCATTGATCAATCCAATATGATCTAGATTTGCTGCTAGATAGCCCGAAGAACGAAGCGATTCAATAACGAGCTGTATTTCAGCTGCAATGAACACAGAATCCATCCCATTTACAGGAAAATCATACACTGCAGAGTCCAATGTATAGAACATAGAATCACCTGTATATTCGATCTCTATTTTTTGGGCCCCCGAGCCCAAAAAACAAAATAAAAAACAGACGATGAATACATTTTTTAAAATAGCTTCGATTCTTATGTACATTTGTGTCGTAAAACTAAACGAAATAATTAGTGGCAGGCATATACATTCATATCCCATTTTGTAAAAAAGCATGTCATTATTGCAATTTCTTCTTTACAACATCTACTCGTTTTCGCGAAACATTTGTCCCTGTACTTATCGAAGAGATAGATTTACGGGCAGATTACTTGAAAGATGAATACGTTTCTACCATATATTTCGGCGGAGGTACACCAAGTGTTTTACCAGCTAAAACCATTCAACAACTAATTGATACCATTTCCCGAAGATTCGAAGTCATAGATGAACCTGAAATCACTCTTGAAGCTAATCCTGATGACTTAAGTTTTGCATACCTCACTTCCTTAAAACAAACACAGGTCAACAGACTTTCTATCGGAATTCAAAGTTTCCACGAAGCGGAATTGCAATGGATGAATAGAGCGCACAATTCAAAAGAAGCACATGAAGCACTTGAGAACTGCAAAAAACTAGGATTCAATAAATTGAGCTTAGATTTGATTTTTGGAATTCCAGAGAGTACCGATGAAAAATGGAGGTATTCCATGGAGCAAGCACTTGAATATGCACCAGATCATCTTTCGTGCTATGCACTTACTGTTGAAGAGAAAACTGCTTACCACACCCATATAAAACAAGGAAAAAGTGTTGCTCCACCAGATGAACTAACAGAAAAACAATTTTATCAATGTAGAGACCTATTGTTACATCGAGGTTATGAACAATATGAAATCAGCAATTATGCGAAACCAGGTGCCCATTCTAAGCATAATACAGCGTATTGGGAAGGAATCCCTTATATTGGTCTAGGCCCAGGAGCACATTCGTACGATGGTAAAAATAGAGGGTGGAATGTAAATCATATGGTTCAGTATATCGAAGGAATCAAGGAAAGAAAAGAGATTTTTACAGAAGAATTACTATCTAAATCGGATCGATATAATGAATATGTGATGACAGCTATCCGAAGGAAAGAAGGTATTGATTTACATCATCTTTTCAAGACACATGGTGAGTTTGAAGAGCATTTTTACCATAATTTAAAAGACATCCCACAAGAATACATTATGCATAAAGATGGCCATGTAACTTTATCGCCGAAAGGTTTGATCTTCGCCGACTTTGTTGGTTCGGCATTATTTGAAGTTTAGACAATCAATTTAAAAACATTAGATCATTGGAAATTACTTTTAACAAAATGAAGTTCTTTAGTAAAGTAAGAGAATCTATATGAAATCATACAAGAACGCATTTTCTGATTATTGCAATACAGCATTGAATAAAATTGCCTCAGAAATAGGAAACTTTGAAGATCGTGGAACATGGCAAGATTGCACAGCAGATCATCAAAGAACATCTGGCCGCACATTATTGCTTTCGGAAGGTTCACTCATGGAAAAAGCCGTTCTGGATGTATCGGAATTCATGGCACCTTTACCCGACGACTTGTACCCAGAAATCAAAGAAGCCACACAATATTCAAGTAATACAATAACGGGTTTGTTATTTCCCCATAGTCCTTTGGTACCATCCTTTCATTTCACAATAGGATACTTTGAACTTCAAGCAGAGAATGGAGAAATAAAAGATCATTGGTTTAGTGGCTGCATAGACATGACACCTTACTATTTGATAGAAGAAGATGCAGTGTCTTTCCATCAGTTTTTGAAAGCATGCTGTGATGAATTCACTAAAGATAGGTATCCAGTATGGAAGCGAGCATGTGATGATTACTTGGTACATGCGGAACGAGATGAAAGAATGGGGATAGGTGGCATTTACTTTGACCGAAAAAATGTAGATAAAGATCGGGATATACAAGGATGGTTTGATTTTATACGCGAATTATTAGATCAAATCCTTACAACTTATATGTCTATAGCACAGGAACGTAATGAATACATGTACATTGATCAGAATAGAGAGTGGCTTGAAACAAGAAGAAAAGTAGTGCAAGAATTTTATGTAGATCAATCAAATGTAAGTTCATTTGATGTATTAAGCGATCGGATAGAGGGAACAAAAATGGGGCTTCCGCCCAAAATAAGAGAAGTGGATCGTTTTCCGTTGATGAAAGGAAGTGTGGAGGAGGAATTATTAGAGGTGTTAAAAGAACCTAGAAAATGGGTGTAATGAGTTATGAAACGGAAGGCTAATTTATATAGTGTTATATCCATCAATAGAAAGCAATTACTTCTCCTCTAAAATAAGTTTTTAGATAAATAATAGCTTATCTTTATACAGTGACACCATATCCTTAAAGAACAGTTATGGAAAAAGAAGAATTGACTCAAAAAGTTGATGAAAGTTTAGATCAAACAAAAAAGTCTGGGCATGATAGCAATCGGATCATGGGATTAGCAGCAATTTTCATCAGTATATTATCCATGATAGCGGTTATCTATCAATCTTATCTTGCTCGCGAAGAAAATCAATTAATGCGCATACAACAAAGCGCTTCCGTATTGCCTTATTTAGATTTTTGGTATAGCAATGTTGGCAATGAGTATAATTTTGTTATCGAGAATAAAGGAGTAGGTCCGGCATTTATTACAGATGTCATTTTTAGAGGAATAGATTCAAATAGGGACACTGTAAACTTTAAAAGCAGTCATAAGCTAATCAATTTTATAAGTGAACAATCCGGCTTTTTAGATTCTATTCCAGTTGTGAAAAGCTCTCTAAATGCGAATATGTTACTAGCACCAAATGAACTCAAAACATACTATTCATTTACACTAGCTAGTCAAAATGTGAAAACTCGATTTAATGAAGAATTTTATACGTATTATGCGGGATTCAACATTATTTATCAGGACGTTTATGGAATTCAATGGGTTCTCGATTCAAAAAGAGATTACCCTGTAAAGCTTAAACTAGAATAAAACTCTCTGCAAAGTACGATTCATTCTCCATATAAAAAATTGAAAGCTCTTTCTATATTGAGTCTCATCATCATAATCTATAATGTCATTAATTACAATAAAAACTTTCGATAATGCCATTGAGGCGCACATCATGAAATCGAAATTCGTGCATGAAAATATTA
>JAHDGD010000047.1 GCA_020627825.1 Saprospiraceae bacterium | reverse complement strand
TTATTGATCTCTAAAATGCATTAAAAGACCAGTCATTTTTCTTAATTTGAGCCAATAAAATTAGCAAAATACGATTTTCCTACTTTAAACAAAATCAACTAACAAATGAACAGAAAGCTAGAAAATAAAAAGGTGCTGATTACAGCTGGAGCTCAAGGGATAGGAGAAGCTATAGCAAAACAATTTATTGAACAAGGCGCGCATGTTGCAATACATTATTTTTCAAGTGCTGAAAATGCTACAAATTTAGTACAACTAGCTAAAAGCAAGGGATTAATGGCTGTTGCTGTAGGAGGTGATTTAACCAAAGAAGAAGAAGCCATTTCAATTGTTGAACAGAGCGCAAATGCATTGGGAGGATTAGACATTCTTATAAACAATGCAGGTTCATTAGTTGCGCGTAAGACTCTTGAGGAAATAAATTCATCTTTTTGGACTAAAGTAATGGATATAAATTTAACTTCTATGATGTATGTTACTAAAGCGGCTACTCCTCATTTAATACAAAATGTAAACAGCAGTATAGTAAACTTAGCATCATTAGCAGGGCGAAAAGGGGGTCATGCAGGCTCGTTGGCATATTCTACGAGTAAAGGAGCGATTTTAACTTTCACAAGAGCTTTAGCCTCAGAGCTAGGACCAAATGGAACAAGAGTAAATGCAGTAGCACCAGGCCTAATACTTGGCACTGCCTTTCATAACACACATACCACAAAAGCTTCAGCAGATAAAACGATTACCGGAATACCTATCAATAGAGCAGGTAATGCTGAAGATGTTGCACGAGCGGTTCTTTTTCTTGCCTCAGAATATGATGGCTTTATAAATGGTGCCACGTTAGATATTAATGGAGGTTCTTATAACATGTAATTGATTGACCAATGAGAAAAATTTTAAATTTTTTAATGTCATTTGGGCCAGGAATATTTGCTATTGGATATACGATAGGAACAGGAAGTGTTACATCAATGATTGTAGCTGGCAATGATTTTGGAATGGACTTATTGTGGGTTCTATTTTTTAGTTGCTTATTCTCTGGTGTTCTAATATATGTTTCTGGTAGTTTGTATCTACAAACAGAAGAAACCGCATTATATGCTGTTAAAAAACATATTCCTTTAGGTAAATTTATTGCTATTGCCATTATTATAATGGTGGGTGTAGGGCAGTGGAATTCATTAATTGGGATTTTGGGTATAACATCAAATGTTGTATTTGAAATTCTATCCTTAAACTTTCCAGTATTAGAAGATCATAAATATGAGGTTGTTTTAGGTCTTGCTGTATTGATAATAGGTATATTTTACACCTTATTAATAAAAGGTAATTATTCCATTTTTGAAAGAATGTTGGCAATTCTAGTTTCTATGATGGGATTATCTTTTCTATTTACTTTATTTTTTGTTATCCCACAACCAACCGAACTCATTCAAGGATTAATTCCAAAAATACCAAAAATAGAAGGTGCTGGAATATTAATTGCAGCATTTGTAGGAACGACTATGGCGGGTGCTACATTTCTTTCTAGACCTTTATTCATACAAGGAAAAGGATGGTCAAAAAAAGATTACAAAAAGCAGAAGAATGATGCAATAGTTGCGGCCGTATTAATCTTTATAATAAGTGGATCTATAATGGCTGTTGCAAGTGGAAGTTTACATGGAAATGGTCATCAGATTGATCATGTGCTTGACATGTCAAAGGCATTGGAACCATCGACAGGTAAATTTGCAGTAAGTATCTTTTTTGTTGGCACACTTAGTGCTGGGTTATCAAGTATATTCCCTTGTCTCATGATTGTACCTCTCATGATAGGAGATTATAAAAAAGGAAGACTTGATGTAGACTCAACAAGATTTAAAACGATAACAGGTATTGCAAGTATATTAGCACTGTGCGTTCCTATTTTTGGGTTTAATCCAATTAAAGGACAAATTATAACTCAAGTATTTAATGTATTTGGACTACCCTTAATCGTCATGTGCTTTTTAATCCTATGGAACAGAAAGGTAAATCAATTTAAAACAAATAAAATATTTACAAACATAATAATGGTGGGTGCCCTAATTTTCTCTATTATTATTATGATCAATGGCTTACAAGACATATTTAATTGAAAAAGTAATGTAGTAATAAAATTCGTTCAAAACTTCTAATTTACACTAATTGAAAATTAAACAAGAATTCTAACATATGGCATACAAGATTCTTTCATTTGATGGAGGTGGTAGCTGGGCAGTGCTTCAATTATTGACCCTACTAGAAAGATATGGAAATTTAAAAGGTCATCAAGTTTTACAACAGTATGATTGTGTTGTTGCAAATTCTGGAGGCAGTATTGTTTTAACGGCTTTATGCGAAAACTGGAGCATTAAAGAATCTATTGAATTATTTAAAGAGAAAGCATTAAGAGAAAAAATATTTTCAAAAAATAAATTTAAAGAGAGGTTTTTTCCAGTAGATTATTTACGATATTTCAAACTAAACCTAGGTCCAAAATACAGCAGTAAAAGAAAAAGAGAAGCTTTTGAAGAATTATTCCCAAATTGCAACAAAAGAAGATTATATGAAATTCCGGATTTTATAGGAAATAAAAATTTGAAAATAATTATTTGCGCATATGATGCCTTAAACAATAAAGCAGTTCTATTTAAGTCTTATAAAAATGAAGAATATTTTGACGATGTTACACTTGTACAAGCCATACATGCTTCATCAAATGCTCCAATTCAATATTTTGACTTTCCAGCACGTTTCAAAGCAAA
Source organism: Saprospiraceae bacterium (assembly GCA_020627825.1). Lineage (GTDB taxonomy): Bacteria > Bacteroidota > Bacteroidia > Chitinophagales > Saprospiraceae > JAHDFB01. Next base: position 23,937 of record JAHDGD010000047.1, on the reverse strand, counting down.
AAATAGTGAAATTTTCTATGAGTTATGGGATGGTGCATTAGGTGGATTCAACAACCCTGCTGCAGTAGGGGTTAATGAAGCTATTCAAAACGAAATTTCACCTTCAGAAATCCATTTAGTTTCCTTGGGAACAGGCAATATAGTTACTTCAATGGATTCAAAAAGTAAATATTATCAGGCAAAAGATAAGACCATTCAGAATCGTCATAGAAAATTAATTCCAAGGAAAATAAAAGCTCAACTTTCCTATTTCTCAAAATCTGTAATGCAACAAGCAAAGACGATTTTATATCAGCCGCCAGATTGGTCAAATGAAATCGCTTCTACCATGATTTTTGGCCCGCAAAAAAATTATGATAAATCGAGGTTTATAAGACTTTCACCTTTGATATATTACAATAGTAGAGTCCCAATAACCTCTAAAGAACTTATAGAGGCATTAATCAATCTTGATATGGATTTAACAACAGAAACAGACATAAATTTATTATTTCATTGTTTTAAGGAATGGGCAAATGACTCTTTGTACAATCAACCCATCACTTACAGAATAAAACGAGAAGGTGAAATAATACCTAAAACAGGCACTTTATTGTTTTCAGAAGCGATGAACGAATGGGTTAAAGAAGACACAAGGAACTAATGCAAATAGAAAGTTCATTGGCAAAAAAAGAATACCTTGATCTTATACAAGAATTCACAACGGTATGTATAAATCCAGAAAACGCCGAAAATAATGACCAAATAGTAATTGATGACGGATCATACGATTTTATATTTATTATTAAAGGTACATTAACAATTAAATATGACACAGACAACAGTATCACATTTAAAGAAAAAGTATGTACAATCCATCAATTGAAACCTCCCTATAGACTACAACTTACGAAAGAATTAGAATTATTCATAATTAAGGTACAACCTTGGTGCAATTCCACTTTATTCCCCTTGAACAAAGAAACTGGACAAATCAATTTAGCAAATACGTACAGTAACAGAATAATTGATCTACACAAACATATCAGTAACGCTAGTGAGAAAGAAACAAAAATTAAATTAGCTTATGAATTCATTAACTCAATACAACTAAATCCATCTACTGAAATGAAGCTCATCAAAAGTATTTGTTATAGAATTATGGAAAAAAATGGCACTATTAAAGTAAATACATTATCAGAAGATTATAAGATTAATAGACAACAATTAAATATAATTTTTAAAAAATATGTTCACTATTCTCTGAAACAATATCTTAGAATAATTAGAATAAAAAGTATCATTCAATTTAAGATTCAACATCCTGAAACAAAACTAACCGAAGCCGCCTATCTTTTTGATTATACAGACCAGGCACATTTCATTAATGACTTTAAAAAAGTATGTGGGATAACACCTTTAAAGTTTTTCAAACAACTACCAATATTCTTTCATAGACATAAAGGATAGGCACATACCATTTTTACAATTTTTAAACTTTCGCTATATATACCTTTACGTAAAATAAGTGAAAATGAGAATAATAGTATTTATATTTGTTTGTTTGGGGTTCATAGTAAACATTAGCTGTAGTTCAGACAAAGGAGCATCAAGTGAACAAAATGTTGAAAATCGTTCTATAGATAAAAACATAGAGATCTACTTCAATGCATTAGTGTCTTTAAAAAAATTTAATGGAGTAGTATTGATTGAGAAGAATGGCGAATTAATTCATCATAAAGCTTATAATATAAAAAATGATACTACTGACAGTTTATATGTATCCACTTCACACCAATTTGATCTCAGATCTATATCTAAATTAATTGCTAAATACATCCTCATTAAAATGGAAGCTGAAGGAAAACTAAAACTAAGTGATCCTATCAACAAATACCTCAAAGACTTTCCAAATAGCAATAAAATAACAATAACTCATTTATTAGAAAATCAATCAGGATTGCCCAGAGAACTATCAAATGAATCTAATTTAAATACACTGGACTTAGAACCAAATGAACTAATTGAATTAATTAAAAATGAACCTCTAGAATTTGAACCAGGAGAAGAAACTAGATATTCAAACTTAGGTTATCAATTAGTTTACTATATCATTGGAGCGTTACATACACAAAATTTCGCTCAATTTGTTCAAGATTCCATATATCAACCTAATAAAATGTTTAACTCTGGCGCCCACTTTTATACAGATAGCAATAATTTAAAAAACTTCGCATATTATCATACCTTAAATGACAATAAAGAAATTACAAGAATAAACCATATTGAAGAATCCATTAAAAAACAAGCTAAACTGTATTCTACAACTGAAGATTTAAGAAAACTATTACATCTTTTTAACTCTGAGAAGATTAACACAAAGATGTCTAACTCAAAAGGTATTATTGCTCATTCAGGAGGATCTGAAGGGATTCGAAGTCATATTCAATTAAATCTTAATAAAAACTATTCATTTATTTTTCTAGCTAACTATGATGGCATTCCTTTCTCAGATATTATACAAACTTTAGAAAATATTATAGAAAACAAAACATTCAAAATACCCAAAAAGCTCAATCGTAAAAAAATTAAATTAAGCCACGATCAATTAATAAGATATGAAGGCACGTATGATTTTGAAGATGCAAATCATATAACTTTTGAATTCAAAGTTGAAGATGGAAATCTAAATGCATACCAGAACAATGAATTAAGTGGCACACTATTTATCGAAAATGATAGCACATTTTTTTGGGATCCAGAATCAGAAGAGTCCGTAATATTTAGGCTAAGTAACACTGACGAGTATAGTGTGATTATGGATATGTTCGGTGCACCTTGGAAAGGCACAAAAATAAAATAACACACATTTATTTCTTATTTGTTGGTAACAGTTTGAAAATTAAAATTGGTCAATCAGATTTACAAATAAAGAAATAGCTTTCAGCACTTTAAAAATTACAAGAATAAAACCAATTTTAAGAAGAATTTTACTGCCTATTTAGATGATAAAAAACTTACGACTGGTTTAAAAGATCATAGGATTCATTTAATCTGTTGGCATAAAACGAATATAGAGTTGCGCAGATCAGCACAACTCTATTCTTCAACTGGATAAAGTTGGGGTAACAGGAAGCAATTCAAATTCTATTACAAATAGAAGCCTTTACTTCCCTTGGGTTCTTCACGATAAATACGTTCACTTTATCATTATTGGTAATTACTTCAACACCTATTTTCTCAAGATCAAATAATGAATGAAGGAATACCTTTTTAATATCTTTTAAAGCTATATTGAAAGCCAAATTAGTTGAAGCAAAATCTAACAAATGAAATGTAATACTTTGTTCGTTTACTTCAAGTTCTCCTTGGATCTTGCTAAATCCATCCCATAATATAGCATGTGTTTTCATACTGTAATAATACATCAATTATGAGCAGCATCATTGGTGTATTTAATAACTGGTCGAAAAAAACATATAAGTGGTATATATGGTAAAGAAAATGAATGCTATTTACTTTTTTGATACATACCGTATCTTAAGTTTTACAGAAGTCCCAATTTGAGAAGTTAGAAACTGAACATTAAAGTCTTTATCTTGAATGGTATTAATATGTGCCAAGCGCTTTTGAGTTATGGCTACGCCAACAGATTTATGATTTGACTTCTTCGGTCTTGTGATTTTATCTCCATTATCATGTACGTTTACAAATAAGAATGAATCATTAATAGAAAAATCAATTTGAATAACTCCTTCTTTCTCCTTACCATGCATACCATGAATAATTGCATTTTCAACAAATGGCTGAATTAACATAGGGGGAATAAATACATCCTCGTCTTCAAAATCATCAAGTCCGTTTATTACAAATTGAAATACATCATTTAATCTGAGCTGTTCTAATTTAATATAGTTTTTAAGGATTTTAATTTCTTCATCCAATGCTATATAACGTTCAATTGAAGCATTTAAATTTGAACGAATCAACTGTGCAAAACTCCCTAAATATTCCATCGCTTTTTCTTTATCATTCTTCATGATAAATCCTTGAATAGAATTTAAACAATTAAATATAAAATGTGGATTCATTTGAGCTTGTAAAGCAGACTTTTCTAATTCGTTTAATTCCTTTTGCACAGAAAAACGCTCTTGAATACGTTTAATCCTAAGCCTGAATACTATCAAAAAGACAGACAAAACTAAAATAGCCAATGCTGCATAAAACCACCATTGTTTCCAAAAAGGTCCTTTTACAGTTACAGTTAAATCAAACCGATTGGCTGGCAAACCATCTTCTCGAAATGCTTGAATAGAATATACATGTTTTCCTTCCGCAAAATACGAGACAGGGAATGGCATATCAAAAGTTGCATATTGCTTTTGACCATATTGATTTGTATATGTATAATACCCATTTTCATTAGCAGAAACTGTTCCCATTGAAAATGAAATTACGACCGGTTTTTCATAATAAGCATACGTTAAAAAATAATTACTATTTTTTTTATTTAATTCATAATTTGAAGAATACACTTTAAGATCAAACGTCTTATTTGAAACCATCTCTTTGGATGGATCAGTATATAGTTGTTTATCTGCTGTATATATAAATGACTTCCCAAACTTCAGGAATTGATGTACATCATCTAAATCTATAATCTTTAAAGATTTATTTATCTTAATAAGTTTATAAACACCGAGATTATCCCAATAATATATTACTCCTCTTTCAACATAAATTCCTTTTATTTGATCACTTTGTAAAACACATTTTGTTACTTCTTCTTTAGTAAGATTTAAAGAATAAATGTCACCAGCACATAAAACAATTACCTCATCTTCTTTTTCACTAAATTGAATATCCTGTATGAACCCTGGAAAATCATAGCTTTTTTGACTCTTATCATTCTCTACACTTAAAGAAGTAGTATTTGTAGAAACTCTGCAATGCGAGTTCTGAATAAGATGAATGGCATTGGGAATAAAATCCTTTGTACAATCCACAAATTCTTGATTATAAATATTGTTAATGAATCCCGCTCCGATAATAAAAACTTGATCATCATTAGTAGATATCCGGTTGATATTTTGTTCACTTTTTAAATTATATATAGTATTATTATTCGTGAGGCACAATCTATGAACAGAATTGATAGATGCAAAAACAAGATCATTCTCGATAAATTTAACATCCATAATTACTTCATAAGAACTAATATCTAACTCACACACTTTATTGAATGAAGTATCAAATATATGAATGTACTTATTGCGATCAGAAATACATAAATACCGATCATTTGAACATATAAGTAAGGTATTTGAATAAGTTTCTGGGCTTTCGCCCAAAAGTATTTCTTTTCGAATGGACGATTTATCTATTTCTTGAATAGGTGCATCTTGAAATGATAATACAAAAGAAGACCCTTTATTAAAAACATCCAATACCGCATTACTTCTCAAAGGGACCTGTTGGTGATCTGTTTTAATAGAGGAGATAAAAGATTTAGTTTCTGGATTAAAAATGAACAATCCATCTTTATTTGTTGTCAATAAAAAGTGTTGCTCAAAAGATGTAATATTTATAAAAGATAAAGATTTATCATTTGGTAAAAATAATTCAGAATTACATTCATCCTCTTTATTCCATCTTATTAAACCTTTTGAACTAGCCAACCAAATATCATCATTAATCTGTTCAAAATCTGAAATTGTACAATTGAAAAATGTTTCGGAGCATCTATTAAAATCGATTTCGCTATACATCCATTTTTTCATATCCCAAATTTCAAAGCCATTCCCACTTACCCAAGGACTTGTATACATAGTATGTTGCTCTTTATCTATTAAAGCACAAACTATATTATTCGTTTCTTTAGAAGAGATCAACTGAACTTCCATGGATTCGGTATGGATCATATATAAATTTTGATCACTTTGAAATAAAAATGAGTTTTGCTCCTCTAAAAAATACAATCCTTTAAATTCAGATAATGTGTCATTCTTATAAATAGGCTTAAAGCATTGAAACATATCCATAGCATAATCGTAGTAACATATAAATTCATATGTACTAGTCCATAAGGTATAATTCCGATCTGGATAAAGATTGGACTGAATAAATGTACCTTTTAAGCCTGATGTAGTGTCTGATACATGATAAGAATGTACATTAATTCCATCATAGCGATGCCAAGCTTGACCACTATTTATCCAAAAATCAGATTCCGATTCATAGGAATACCAATTGAAATCTTGAGGGATTTCATCTGTCCAATTTTGGCTCGAGCCAAAGAAAGACGAAGCTATACAAATTATAAATAAGAAGTACTTCACCTATTAAGGTTGTGGCCTCCAAGAAGGAGGACATGGATTCGTATGTACACTTGTTTGAGTAGAATGATTTGGGTCATCATTGTCTGACTTTAAACTTGCAGTTCTAGTATTATCATCCGTTTTTAAAAGAGAGGAATCACATCCACATTTTTTTTGGTTTGCTGAAGTAAAAATAAGCTTATCATCTTGTTTGTCTTTTACACACAACCCCATCAATCGATACGTAAAATAGTCCACATTGCATAAGACCGTATTCTTATTAAAATCATCACTGTAATAATAAGACAAGAAATTACCCGAAGACAATTTTGCACCTGAAATTCCGATATATTCAGAATATGTAGTAATTAAAAATAAATCATGACGTGACAAAAAAGATTTATTAAAGAATTCTTTTTTATAATATTGTAAGGTATTGTGATCAAAATCTTTTTGAGCTTGTGGTAATTGATCTGCAATTACATGAACTCCTTCAGGATATTCATCTTCTTGATAGGTACTTAAATACGTAAACTCAAAATCAACTCCATTTTCTAATAATTCTTTATATCCATATTCATCTTCAATAAGCCAAACTGGGAAGAACGTTAACATTTTAGAATCTAATTCACTTGTACCTGAAGAATTTGAATGAACCGGTTTAATAATATACCCAACAAGAGTTTCTTTTTGAACTTTATTCTGCTTACATCCTAACAATTTACACAAAAATTTTATTATAATATTTTTTACATTAATATCTTTTGCAATTTTATTATTTAATTGATTAGATGAATCCTTATAATGGCAAGAGCTATTAATTTTCAATATATTATTTTCATCATACGTTCTATGTAATAAAGAGGAAAAGAAACTAGATTCCGTAATCAACATTTTATATTTCTTATGACCGCAATCCTCTTTTTCAGGTACATTTACTTCGTTCATTTTTAATTCGATTTTAATAGGTTTATAAATTCTTGTTTTCTTCTTCTAGCTAAAGGCACTTGGGTACCATCGATCATGATGATATATCCTCCATCGTCGTGCACAACTTGTTTTACTTGATTGATATTAATCGTATGACTTGTATGCACTCTGTGAAAATGATCCTCAGGTAAAGATTTCTCAATATCACCTAAAGGTCTACTGATCATCACTTTTTCACCATCTTGAAAAAATACAGTACAATACGAAGAAGAAGCTTCTAATCTTATTATTTCATCATCAGCACACAGTCTAATTCCCTTTGCTGTATGCAAAGCTATACGATTAGTAGGCTTGGTTCTTTCTTCAATTAACTCGTTGAGTTTTTGAAAAGAATGCTTAACATTTTCGCGTTTACTCAATCGACTTACAGCTTCTATAACAGACTTTGGGGTATATGGCTTAAGGATGTAATCTACTGCATCGTATCGAAATGCATTTAATGCATATTGATCGTAAGCTGTTGTGAAAATAATATGGAAATTTCGTTCTTGAATAAGGTCAAGTAACTCGAAGCTTAATCCATCATCTAATTCAATATCAAGAAATAGAACATCAGGATTATGTTCTTCAATTCTATTAAAGGCTTCTTTTATAGTCTTTGCTGTTGCTTTTAAATCGATAGAGGAACAATAATCGTTCAAAATTGTCGACAACAATTCGGCAGCAGCCATTTCATTTTCAATTATTAGGGCTTTCATTTTTGGATTTATCGATTCTAAGATAAGAAATTGCTTAAAACTTATCGACAACACCACTTAAAATTGTAAGTAAAGGGTATATCTCAATTCACTACGAATTTATAAATAAAATAATCCCTACGCTTTAAAAACTTTTAAATGGTTGAAAAATTCTCCTAAGTGGTAAACAAAACAAACCATTTTAAATCACTAAAAATTCACTATTCCTTATATTGTCCGACTTTAAAACAATCCTTTGGTAATTCTTCTGTAGATGCAATTTATTGCGAACTTCAATCAGTTTTTCAAAGCAGATCTTAACAACATAGAGTAAGACTTTCCAATTGGTAAAATATCATCTTTCAAAATGACCTGTGCCTTGCTTACTCTTGTTACATAAAAAAGATTTACAATATACGATTTATGTACTTGTATAAAATGGTCATGCGGTAACAAGCTAATTAAGTTCTTAAATGTAGATCTAAATATTTTTAAATCATCTTTTACAAAATATACTTTTACATAATTTCCCCAAGACTGTATATATTTAATATCATTTAGTGCTAGTCGATATGTTGCGCTATTATCCGTAAGATTAATATATGTTCTTGTGGAAATAGGGTTATTCTGAATCTTTTCATCATCAACAATCTTTTGCTCTAAAGATAAAATTCGCTCTACTCTACTAATTGCCTTAATAAATCTAGGAAGAGCAATAGGCTTTAACAAATAATCTACAACTTCTTCAAAATCATATCCATCAACTGCGTATTCAGAAAATGCAGTAGTAAAAATTATCTTAGGAGATTGAGTTAAAGACTTTATCAATTCTAATCCAGTAAGGTCGGGCATTTGAATATCCAATAAAATAAGATCCACTTTATGTTGGTTCAAAAAATTAATCGCACTTAAAGCATCGAAACAATTCCCCACTAATGAAACCGAATCGATTTTATTACAATAACCCTCTAAAACTTTATGAGCATAAGGTTCATCATCTACAATTAATGTATGTATCATGAGTTTAAGTCTAAAATTAAAGTTGTTTCGAAAGTATCAAGATTGTTAAAAGTTGTCAATTTAGCAGCATTACCATATATCAAGTTTAACCTACGAATTGTATTTTCCAACCCAATACCTGTTTTAACGGTATTCTTTGACTGAAAAACAGAATTCCTTATTTTAAAATACATTTTATCAGCCTCTATATAGCATTGAATTTCAACAAAACTGTTTTTTGTAGAATGTGTTCCGTGCTTATAAGCATTTTCAACAAGAGGTAATAGAATAAGAGGCGCTATTTGAACGTGATGATTTTTAAGATCAATAGTAAACGTAGTTTTATGTAAATCAGGCAATCTTAGTTTCTCTAGTTTAATATAACTTTTTAGAACATCAATCTCTGAATCCAAGGTAACTTTGCTTATCCTTGAGGAATTTAAATGATATCTCATTAATTGAGATAATTCTAATATCATATCTGATCCAATGTCTGGATCTACTTGATTTGCGCCATAAATATTATTTAATGTATTGAATAAAAAATGAGGATTTAATTGTGCTTTTAATGCATTTAATTCATTTTCAACAGTTTTAGCTTTTAGTTCTTGTAATTGATACTGACTTACAATCCCACGTTTTAAATATTGTAAGCCGAGACTAGTAGGAAATACAAAAAGTAGGTTAACTAGATTTTGTCCAAAAGAATTCCCTCTTTGTAAATTAAAATAGCGTATTAATTCAAATAAAGCAGTGCATGCAATTACAAGTACAATAAAAGAAATTATATATTGAAGATATAGTCTTTTATCAATTAACGTCGCTTTTAAATAGAAATTTCCATAAATTCCGATAACTAAAGGTATAAATGTAACTAAAACCTCTTGAATAGATGCAGTTAAAGAAAGGTCTGTATCCCATTGCATCTCCGTTACTAAAAAACAAACTGCGACTAGCCAAATCAAACTATGATAAACTACTCTCTTCCTTAAAAATTTATACATACTCAAAAGTATTGTTTTATCAGCTATGATAAAATTTTATGTGACAAAAGCCGTTCGTCACATTTATACGATGCAATGTAACAAAATACAACCCTTTAAACACTTTTATTTGATGTGAATACAAAAGAAAATGAACTTTGAATTGAAATTTACTCGTATAATCAAATAAATAAAAATGAAAAAAATAATCGCTGTTATCATAGCTCTATTTTCTTTTACGATCACAAATGGCCAAGAACACGCAGATCTCGTTAAAATCTATTCGAAAGAATACAAAAAGGATTTAAAGAAAAAAGATATTGTAGGAATGTCATTAGGAATTATAGACCATACAAAAATAGTACATATTCAAAATTTTGGTTTTGAAGATAAAGAGAACAATACGATGACAAGTTCTACAACAGAATACAAAATAGGATCCATTTCTAAAGTATTTACCGCACTAGCTATTCTGAAATTACATGAACAAGGCTTAATCGATATAGAACATTCGATTAAAGAATATATTCCAGAATTAAACATCAAATCTAGATTCACAACAGGAAATGACTTAAAAATAAAAGACATTCTTTGTCATAGTGCAGGATTACCCAGCGATATTATAAATGGAATGTTTAGCAAGAATCCCAAAGATTTCGATTGGGTTGTTTCACAATTGAACACTCAATACTTAACATCTCCAGCAAAATTTGAAATGAGCTATTCTAATTTAGGATATGGACTTTTAGGCGAATTAATAAAAAGAGTTTCTAACATGTCCTATGTAGATTATATGAAAAAAGAAATATTTACACCCCTAGGAATGAATTCAAGCTATGTGTTCAATGGCGAAACATCACTTTCGAAAGCTTATATAAATGGTGAAGTTTATTCTCCTGATCGAATCAGAGATCAAGCTGCTGGAAGTGTAGTTTCTACTGTAGATGACATGTTACTTTTTATTGATTATTTGATGAATGAAAATAAATCAAAAAATATTCTTTTACGTAAAGACGAAAGTTTTAAGTTATTGGAAACGAATCTTATTGAAAACAATATTCTTAAAAATTCGCACGGTTATAGTGCTGGGCTATTTCTACATATGGTAGAATTAGAAAAAAAAGGTGCTACAGAAAAGGATCTATATTTAGAACATGGAGGAGACACTCATGCTTTTCATGCTCATTTTGGTTATCTAAAAGAAAGAAAAATAGGTGGTGTTATTTTGACAAACTCTAAACGTGGTGGTTCTATAAATTCAGTAACTCATCTTTTAAAAATATATTTGGATAAAATAGATAATGCAAAACTTACTAGAAAATACAGAACTTTAAAAAAGCAAACTACTCCATTAAACGATACATCAATTATTGGAGAATATGCGTTTGCCCATTTTCTTGTTACAGCCGCAAATCGCGATAAATTTGACCTTAACTTAGGTAATCAAAAAATAGTTCTTAAGAAAAAAGCGAATACAGATCAATATAAAATAAGACCAATTGTTATGGGTTTTATCCCTATTCCTGTAAAAAGTGTCTATATGGAATTCGTAGAAATAGAAGACCAAATCTATGTAATTCAAGAACGAACTAAATCGAAAAAATTTGAAATCATAGGAGCGAAAATACCTGAACACAAGCTCCACGATGCATGGAAAAATAAAACAGGTTCTTATAAAATATTAAATGCAATAGAAACTAATTTTGAAGCACTAAATATGTCCAATGATACTTGCACTATAGAGATTGATGAAAATAAATTGAAAATAAATTTTGGATCTGATTGGATTATGGAAAGTGTTTACTTCATTGCAAATGAAGAAAAAATGGCATATTCAATAGGTATAGGAAGAAATAATGGGTATAGTTTAACAATTCTTGAGAATGGAAATTTAAGTTTTTTGGGGTACGAATTGAAAAAAATCAAAAACTAAATTTTGCATAATTTCAAATAAGAGAGGATCATATGATCGTCTCTTATTTATTTTCACATCATAAAAGTTTCTTTGAAAATTCAACTATTAAACTAAAGACATATGCAGTTATTTTTACGAGCAAAAATCATATAATGCTATTTTACATATAAATTAAATGTATAAAAGCTTAATTTAGGTGAAAAATTCAACAAAATGACACAAAAAACGAACCGAATTATCTATTACATAAGCACAGGCTTACTCACTGCACTCATGCTTATGTCTGCAGGCATGTACCTATTTAATCATGCTGCTGTAAGTAACATTTTTAATACCCTTGGATTTCCTTCTTATCTAGTTTATCCATTGGCTGTTGCCAAGATTCTTGGTTTGGTAGCTATATGGACACGTAAATCCAATACTCTAAAAGAATGGGCATATGCAGGGTTTTTCTTCGATTTTCTTTTAGCATGCTCTGCTCACTTATATGCAAAAGATGGTGAATTTCTTCCTGCTGTAGTTGCGATAATCCTCTTGATAACATCTTATATTTTTGAGAAAAGAGTATTTAGCGCGCATAATGGATAAGAGTATTTCGTGCGGCATATGCTCTTTTGGGCTTAAAGCCCAATTACTTATTTCCTGCTAAGCATCAATACATTGTTCCATTGCAGTTCTTAATGATAGGTTAAAGTAGACAGACTTGTCTACTTTGTTGAAATTTATCCTATATTTGCTTTGTGAAACATTCAGATATCAGAAATCATATTATTCAGACTGCATCCGATTTATTTTATGGGAAAGGATACAATTCTACAGGGATCAATGAAATAATATCCACAGCTGGTATTGCGAAAGCAACTCTATACAATCACTTTAAGTCAAAGGAAGATATTTGCTTAACTTTCCTTCAGCATAAAAATGAAGTTTTTCTAAAAGAAATAAAACTATTTTGCATAGAGCAAAAACCGGGTTCAAGTCAGGTAATAGCTCTATTCGATTTTCTACACAATTTTTTTAAAAGTGAAACTTTTAATGGATGTTGGTGTATCAATACAGTTGCTGAAATTCCAAAAGATAATGTGAAAATCAAAAAAGAAATTCAACACCAAAAACTACTATTTCTTAAGTTTATCACCTCTTTAATCAGGAATAATATGCAGAACTATACTGAAGAAGAAATACAAACTAAAGCCAAGCAAATTTATCTGCTTTATGAAAGTGCCGTTGCAGAAAGTCATTTACATGATGAAGCATGGCCAATACTAGAAGCAAAAAAAATGACAACAAGATTTATTGGTTAAAAAAATTTAACCACAATTAGACAGACTTGTCTGTCTTATTTCGTAATTTACAAATATTTTAAAATGAGTACTTTTAACAACAAAACAGCCATCATTGTAGGTGGCACAAGTGGAATCGGAAAAGCAACAGCCCAGCAATTACTGAGTCAAGGTGCTACCGTTCACATCATAGGTCGAAACGTAAACAAAGTTGAAGACCAACCCAATCTTTTAAAACATTCTGTCGACATCACAAATAATACCCAGCTTAACCAATTAATTCAATCTATATCTGAATTTCAAAACATAGATTATCTAGTTAATGCGTCTGGAATATTTGGCCCAAAACCTTTCTTAGAACATTCAAAAGAGGATTATGATTCTTATCTAGATCTAAACAGAGGTTTCTTCTTCTTGACACAAGCAATCGCTAAAAAAATGAAAGACACGAATGGTGGTTCCATAGTGAATGTTGGTTCTATGTGGGCAAAACAAGCGGTAAAAGCAACACCATCCTCTGCCTATTCCATGCAAAAAGCTGGACTGCATTCCTTAACTCAACACTTAGCAATGGAATTAGCTGAACACAATATTCGAGTAAATGCAGTTTCTCCTGCTGTAGTGAATACGCCAGTTTATCATGGAGTTTTTGGGGGAAAAACTGAGGCGCAGGAAGCTTTAACGGGTTTTAATGCTTTTCATCCTATAGGGAGAATAGGTACTCCTCAAGATATAGCTAACAGCATTGTTTTTTTGCTGTCTGAAAATGCTTCTTGGGTAACTGGAGCTATATGGGATACTGATGGCGGGATTATGGCTGGAAGAAATTAATCATAAATGAAAAAAGCGATTAAGAATCAATATCCTTAATCGCTTTTTTTTACTTTGTAAAGACCTTCTATCCTGCATAATATATTCGATAAATTACATCTGCATAATCATCACTTACTAAAATACTGCCATCCTTTAATTGCTCTATATCAACTGGACGCCCCCATGCCGTTCCATCTTGCAACCAACCTTCTGCAAACATCTCATATCCTTTCGACTTCCCATTTTTATCAATGGCCACCATACTCAATCTATAGCCTATGGGTATGTCTCTATTCCAACTACCATGTTCTGCTATGATGATTCTATTTTTATAATCCTTAGGAAAAGTAGTTCCAGTATAAAATTCCATTCCTAGTGGAGCCACATGAGGTCCCAAATTCTGGAAAGGTTCCACAAATTCTGAACAAGCACGTTTCTCACCAAATTTTGGATCTGCAATATCCCCTTGATGACAGTATGGATATCCAAAATGATTCCCTTGGTCAGATAACCTATTTAATTCACAAGCTGGTTTATCATTCCCTAACATATCACGTCCATTATCCGTGAAGAAAAGCTCTCCTGTCTCCGGATGCCAATCAAATCCTACAGAATTTCGTACACCTTCAGCAATAATTTCAAGTCCTGTTCCATCCGGATTCAGTCTATTTATTGTGTTGTATATTCGATCTTCCGATTCACAAATATTACATGGGGCTCCTACAGGAACATATAGTTTATCATCAGGACCAAAGGCTATATATTTCCATCCATGATGTGTTTCTGTAGGAAATTCATCATACACAATAACAGGTTCGATATCTTGTCCTAGTCGATCTTCTATATTTTCGTATTTAAGAATCATACTAACCGCTGAAACATAGAGATCTCCTTTATGAAAGGCAACACCCACTGGCATCTCTAGATCTTCATCAATAACAAACATCGTGTCGGAATGAAAATCACCATCAAGATCTTTTAACGCATAGACCGCTCCTTCCCCTCTTGATCCTACATATAATGTGCCGCTAGGAGATTGATCCATTCCTCTCGCATTAATCACACCATCAGCATAAATATCAATATCGAATCCTTCTGGTAATTGAATAAGATCAAGTGGCAATTCTGTCGCCTTTTTACGGAACGGATTCATTGTACCAGCAGTGTTCACATTGACACATGAAAACGCCAACCCAATAATCACCATACTTGCATAAATATATTTCATAGTAATTCAGACTTTACATGTTTCTACGATATTGACCACCGACTTTATACATGGACTGTGTCAAATCTCCCAAACTACAAATCTTCGTTGCCTCCATCAATACCTCGAAAACATTCTTATGTTGTATTGCAGCAGCCTTTAAAATTTCCATTTGGTCATTTCTACGGTCTGTATTTGCTTGATGCAATTTTTCCTTCCCTTTTATTTGTAATTCCTTCTCTTCTTTCTCTGCCCGTATGACCTCTTTGGGTAAAACGGTAGGTGATCCTTCTTTATTCAAAAATGTATTCACCCCTATTATAGGATATTCTCCAGTATGTTTCAACGTTTCGTAATGCAAACTCTCATCTTGTATTTTCCCCCTTTGATACATACTTTCCATTGCTCCAAGTACCCCTCCTCTTTCTGTTATTCGATCGAATTCCTCCAATACTGCTTCTTCTACCAAGTCTGTTAATTCTTCTATAATAAAAGAACCTTGCAATGGATTTTCATTCTTTGCTAATCCTAGCTCATGATTTATAATCATTTGTATGGCTACTGCTCTCCTTACACTCTCTTCTGTAGGTGTCGTGATGGCTTCATCATACGCATTGGTATGTAAGGAATTGCAATTATCGTAAATAGCGTATAATGCTTGTAAAGTTGTTCGAATATCGTTGAAAGAAATTTCTTGTGCATGTAAAGATCTACCACTTGTTTGAATATGATATTTCAATTTTTGCGCACGTTCATTCGCTCCATATTTTTCTTTCATGGCTTTCGCCCAAATTTTTCTAGCAACTCGACCAATCACAGAATATTCTGGATCTATCCCATTACTAAAAAAGAAGCTTAGATTTGGTGCAAATGCATTTATATCCATTCCTCTTGAAAGATAGTATTCTACATAAGTAAACCCATTCGCTAATGTAAATGCTAATTGGGTAATCGGATTAGCTCCTGCCTCCGCAATATGATATCCCGAAATAGAAACACTATAGAAATTACGCACATTTTGATCAATAAAATATTGTTGAACATCTCCCATTAACTTTAATGAAAATTCGGTAGAAAAGATACAGGTATTTTGCGCTTGATCTTCTTTCAAAATATCTGCTTGAACAGTCCCTCTTACCTGTGACAAAGCAAAAGCTTTTATTTCCTCATATTTCTCCTTTTCCAAGACTTGATCTCCTGTAACTCCTAGTAACATCAACCCTAGACCATCATTACCTTCTGGCACCTCTCCACGATATACGGGACGGTCTAATCCACGATCATCATATAATTCTTTTTTCTTAGCTTCTACTTGACTTTCTAAACCTTGTTCTTTTATATATTTTTCACATTGTTGATCTATCGCAGCATTCATGAAAAATCCGCATATTATAGCAGCAGGACCATTAATAGTCATCGAAACTGACGTTGCACGATCACACAAATCAAATCCCGAATACAATCTTTTTGCGTCATCAAGATTGGCTATACTCACTCCTGAATTCCCTATTTTACCGTAAATATCTGGTCTATAGTCAGGATCTTCACCGTATAAGGTAACCGAATCGAAAGCGGTACTTAGACGTTTCGCTGGCATGCCTTGACTCAAGTAATGAAATCGTTTATTGGTACGTTCAGGACCACCTTCACCTGCAAACATTCGAGTAGGATCTTCGCCTTTCCTTTTGAATGGAAATACCCCTGCAGTAAATGGGAAAAACCCAGGAAAATTTTCCTGACCTTGCCATCGAACGACATCTCCCCAATCCGTAAATCTGGGTACAGCTACCCTTGGAATTTTTGATCCTGACAACGACGTTGTATAGGTCGGCACTTTAATCTCTTTTCCTCGGACATGATATATAAACTCATCGTTTTTATACGATTGAACAACATCACTCCACTTTTCTAATTTTTGGGCCACAGCCCCATCCAAAAATTTATATTTCTCCTCATATGTTTCTTTCAATGCCTTTTGTATTGATTCATCATCGATCTGCTGAATACTTCGATCAAGGGCATATAAATCTGATGCTAAAGCGGCTTGTTTTTCAACTTGCTCATTGTAGGCCTTTATACGCTCACCAATCTCTGAAAGATAACGAGTTCTCGATGGAGGAATAATATAAATCTTCTTACTTTCTCCTTCACTAAACATATTTCGTTTCTCGAAAGCAGCAGCTGTTTTCTCGTTTATTTTGTCTACAAGTGAATTGAAAATAATATTAACACCAGGGTCATTAAATTGAGAAGCAATCGTTCCATAAACCGGAATATCTTCTTCCTTAATTTCCCACAAATTATGATTGCGTCTATATTGCTTTTTTACATCTCTTAGCGCATCCAAAGCTCCTCTTTTATCAAATTTGTTGATCGCGATGATGTCTGCAAAGTCCAGCATGTCAATTTTTTCCAGTTGAGTTGCAGCACCGTACTCAGGAGTCATCACGTAAAGAGAGATATCCGAATGATCTACTATTTCTGTATCACTTTGCCCTATACCAGATGTTTCTAAGATGATGAAGTCAAACTGAGCCGTTTTCATTATGTTCACTGCACCTTGGATATGACGTGACAAAGCAAGATTCGACTGTCGTGTGGCAAGTGAACGCATAAAAATATTATCTGAAACAATAGAATTCATACGTATTCTGTCACCAAGTAATGCCCCTCCGGTTTTTCTTTTGGAAGGATCAACAGAAATAATACCCAGTTTCATTTCAGGATACTGTAAAGAAAACCTGCGGATAATCTCATCTACCAAAGACGACTTTCCTGCACCTCCTGTTCCAGTTATCCCGAGAACAGGTGTTATAACTTTACCTGCTTCTTCATCCAGTTTATCCAAGAGATTTTTATTCTCATCAGGATAATTCTCTATAGCTGTGATCATCCGAGCCACAGCAGTAAATTTGCCTTCTTTATACTGTTGAACTTCTCCATTCAAATGTTCACCAAGTGGAAAATCACATTTTTCTAGGACATCGTTTATCATCCCTTGAAGACCTAGTTCACGCCCATCATCAGGAGAATAAATCCGTGTAATTCCGTAAGCTTGTAACTCCTTAATTTCAGAAGGCAAAATGGTTCCTCCACCACCTCCAAAAATCTTAATGTGTGATGCATTTCGTTCTGCCAATAAATCATATATGTATTTAAAATACTCGATATGCCCACCCTGATAAGACGTGATCGCAATACCTTGCACATCTTCTTGTATAGCGGTATCGACAATTTCTTTTGCAGCCCGATTATGACCTAGATGAATAATCTCAGCACCGGAACGTTGCATAATTCTACGCATGATATTAATAGCCGCATCATGCCCATCAAATAAAGAGGCCGCGGTTACTATTCTGATTTTGTGATTTGCTTTATATGGATCTACATGTATCATAAGCAATATTTTTGGGGCTTGACCCCTACCTTAAAAATAACGAAAAGTGGAACAACAAGTTTAGATCAAGTTCATTTAGTTACAAGATCTCTTCCATCTTTTCTATTGGTCGCGCTACGACCGCTTTACCATTGTGTACAAGAATGGCACGTTGAATAATACCCGGATGATCTAGCATGATTTGTTTTAGTTCTCCATCAGACAGTTTATGACCTTTTATTTCTTCTTTGTACACCTTATTATTCGTTCTTATAATGTCGATAGGGCTCATGCCCAAAGTCTCTAAAACATCTGATAATTCATCCGTTGTAAAAGGGTCTTTCATGTAATACCGAATCTCTGGTTTAAGCCCTTTGTTCTCTAAATATTCTAGTGCTTTCCTGCTGGTTCCGCACTTAGGGTAATGATATAAAATCATACATTGAATTTTAGGGCAAAAGTACAGGAATAACTCGAATTACTGCTTAGTATATAAACTAAAAAAGAGGAAGCTGTTTCCAACTCCCTCTTTTGTTATAGGACGACATAATTGTACATCTCTCCGTTTATTGCTTTATTAATTTTTCTGTAACTGTTTCATAAGGGGTTTGTATTGCAACATAATACGCTCCTGAAACGATGGAGGATAAATCAATAAGATTCGCCCCGTTAGCAATCTGTTGTTGAAAGACCATTACTCCATTCGTGTTGAAAAATGTAGCAACAGCTTCATCTGCAAGTAGGTCGACTTGCACAGAATGCGTGACAATCGTAGGGTATAAATGGATTGTCACTGTGTTCTTATTCTCGATCATTACGCTATGCGATTTCGTATACTGACCATCGAAATCAACTTGCTTCAATCTGTAGTAGTTTATTCCGTTAATGGGGGAATTGTCAATATATTCATATGAACTTGAAAAAGTACTTGTTCCTGAACCTAGAACATCTCCTAAAGCTTCAAAGTGAATGCCATCTCTAGAGCGTTCTATTATAAATTTATCGTTATTAAATTCTGTAGCAGTTTCCCACTGTAGAATATTTCGGTTGTTTTCTTTTTTCCCTTCGAAGGAAACCAATTCCACTGGCAAAGCAGCTAATGCAAAATCAGTTAAATCAGATTCGATACGATCATCTGACAACAACCAGTTATCTAGATTTAAAATATCACCGATATTTCCACTTTCTCTCGATCCTGCATATGAAATGTTTCTTCTGTTATCCAAGATGTCAATTACAATAGCATTTGGATGATTAGAAATGGGATTAATCGTTGAAGGCATTTCACCGATCCACGTATCAACTGCAGCGTGCACAATCGTTACGGCACCAGTAACTGTATTATCCATCGTTTGATAGACATAGGCTTGTTCATTTCCCAAAGAGAAATTTATTCCTCCTGTTGTTCCATCAAAAACCAATTTCGTGCTTCCTTCCAATGTCCATCCCCCGTCATTTTTCAAAGAGAATACATCCCCTCTTTCAACTGGTTCTACCGTAGAGAATGTAACGTAGCCTTCACCAGTTGTGAAACTATTCGTTGTTTCATCATATTCATTGTCTGTAATATGATATACTTCTCCTACAGCTAAATTATCATAAGCTAAAATCACAAGTTCATCGGGTGTTTCTGCATTAAGTCCTATAATGGCAAGTTGTGCTTGTGTACAATGTAACAAAGCCAAAAGACTTAAGGTTAGTAATGTTCTAATAATCATATAAAGGTATTTTGCTTAGAATATGTCAATTACTTTGCCAAAAAATGTTAAGACTGAAATTTTAACACTTTTCAACTGTTAAAATTCTTGTCTGTGTAAAAGCAAAATTTCAGTCAACAACAATTCGAATATGGGTCAATATGTCAGCCATAAGGATGTTATTTCTGCCAATTTTATAATTGGTTCCTGAAATGTTTTGGGAGCGCTGCCAAGATTACGTATATTTCGGAATGGTAAAATTTTTGATACCTTTTCATTGAGTGGATCAATTAATATCCAACTTTTAAGATTTAAAAAAACAATACATGACATACGATAATTTTACAATAAAATCTCAAGAGGCGATCTTGAAAGCACAGCAAATAGCGGGTGCTTTGGATCAACAGGTAGTAGATACGGTGCATTTGGTAAGAGCAATATCTGAAATTGATGATAAACTTTTTGATTTTCTTTTCAAAAAAATCGAAGTGGATCCAGCTACCTTGATTTCTAAAATAAATAATGAAATCATCAAACTTCCTAAAGTAGAAGGTCAGGCAAAACAATTCTTGAGTAATGATGCGAATGCAGCTTTGGCTCAGGCTAAAAAATATATGAAAACCTTCAAGGATGAATTCATTTCGCTTGAATTGATCTTGATGGGTATCTTAAGAGGAAATGATACAGCAGCACGAATCATAAAAGAACTAGGAGGGAGAGAAGCTGTGTTAAAAGAAGCGATCAAAGAATTGCGTAAAGGCAGAAAAGTGGATTCTCAGAGTTCAGACAGTGAATATAATGCTTTATCGAAATATGCGGTTAACTTATGTGAAAGAGCGGAATCAGGAAAGCTTGATCCTATTGTAGGTCGAGATGAAGAGATTCGAAGAATATTGCACATCTTATCTAGAAGAAAAAAGAACAATCCGATCTTGATAGGTGAGGCAGGTGTGGGAAAAACAGCAATTGTCGAAGGAATAGCTTGGAGAATTGTAAAGAAAGATGTACCTGAAAACTTACGTTCCAAGCAGATCTTTGTATTGGACATGGCATCATTGGTTGCAGGTGCGAAGTATAAAGGAGAATTTGAAGAGCGTTTGAAAGCGGTAATCAAAGAAGTGCACAATGCTGATGGTGAGGTGATCTTATTTATTGATGAAATCCATACCTTAATAGGAACAGGTGGTGGAAACGGAGCAATGGATGCTGCAAATATTTTGAAACCAGCTTTAGCCAGAGGAGAGTTAAGAACAATAGGAGCAACAACACTGGATGAATATCAGAAATACTTCGAAAAAGATAAGGCCTTGGTTCGAAGATTCCAGACGGTTTACATCGATGAGCCAAGTGTAGAGGATACCATCTCGATCTTAAGAGGAATTCAAGATAAATACGAAGTTTATCACAAGATGGAAATTCTGGATGAGGCATTAATTGCAGCAGCAGAATTGTCCCATCGATATGTAACAGAAAGAAAATTACCAGATAAAGCGATTGATCTTATAGATGAGGCTGCAGCTAAATTGCGTCTAGAATTGGACTCTGTTCCTGAAGAGATCGACGAAATGCAGCGTAAGGTGCGTCAACTAGAAATCGAGAAAGAGGCCATTAAAAGAGAGGGGACGAAGAAAAAGCTAGATGCGATTTCAGAGCAGATTGCCAATGCGAAAGAAAGGCTTGATTCTATTGTAGCGGCATGGAAAAGTGAGAAAGAGATTGTGGATGAAATGCAGAAAATTAAGGAGAACATTGAAAATCTAGAGCATGAGGCGGATAAAGCTGAACGTGAAAGCGATTACGAGAAGGTTGCTAAAATTCGATATGGAGATTTAAAAGCTGCTGAAGCGGCTTACGCCCAAAAAGAAAAAGAGCTCGAAGAGTTGCCAGATGAAACAAGATTCACCAATGAAGAAGTCACAGCGAATGACATCGCGGAAGTGATTTCGAAATGGACGGGCATTCCTCTTCAAAAGATGATGAAAAGCGAACGAGAGCGCTTACTGAAACTTGAAGAAGAAATAGGAAAAAGACTAATCGGTCAACATGAAGCCGTAGTGGCTGTTTCGGATGCTGTAAGACGGTCAAGAGCAGGATTACAAGATGCAAAAAAACCAATCGGTTCATTTATCTTTCTTGGACCAACAGGGGTAGGTAAAACGGAGTTGGCCAAAGCGCTTGCAGAGGTTTTATTCGACGATGAAAAAGCCATTACTCGAATTGATATGAGTGAATACCAGGAAAAGCATTCTGTGTCGAGATTAGTAGGAGCTCCTCCGGGATATGTAGGATATGATGAAGGTGGGCAATTGACAGAAGCAGTGAGAAGAAGACCGTATTCGATTGTTCTTCTTGATGAGATCGAGAAAGCACATCCGGACACCTTTAATATTTTACTTCAGGTATTAGATGATGGACGATTAACAGATAATAAAGGACGAGAAGCTAACTTCAAAAATACGATCATCATCATGACTTCGAATATGGGTGCCGAAACCATCTTGGAAAATTTCGAAGACTTGGAAGCGCTAGGTGAAAAACATAGAGCTGATATTATCGAGACTACGAAAGTGGAGGTATTTGATGTATTGAAAGATAGTTTACGACCAGAATTTTTGAACAGGATTGATGACAAGATTATGTTCATGCCGTTGACAAAAGAAGAGATCAAGAAAATTGCAGGGCTTTTATTGAAAAAAGTGCATAAAAATCTAGCAAAGCAAGAATTGAAAATGGAAGTGAGCGACTCAGCAATGGATTTAATTGCAGACCTTGGGTATGATCCACAATTTGGGGCACGTCCGTTAAAAAGAGTGATAGAAAAAGAGCTTGTAAATGAGTTAGCGAAACAAGTCTTACTAGGAGATTTTGTAGCAGGTGAAACGATCTATGTAGGGACCGATGCCAAAGGCTTCACCTTTACCGAAACAAAAGGGAAAGATGCTGAGCCGAAAGCAAAACGTCAGAAAAAGCAAGACGAGAAGAGGAAAAAGATGGTAGATGATGTGCTGAAAGCATCCAAAGATCTAGAAGATGCGGTTGATGATATCAAAAAAGATCAGAAACCGAAAGACGATGGACCTGAACCGGAAAAGGAAGTGGAATAGAAATAGAAAGCTGGAGCAAAAAGCTCTGGCTTTTTTTTATTATTTTCGTAAAATTAAAGCAGCAATCTCATTGTGTTGTTTTTATGGTATACATATAGTTTAGTTTTAAATAAAATATAAGGCAATAGTTGATTGAACATAAATGAAACAGATCTTATACAAATTCTCGGTGAATATGGATACTAAACTAATATATTTAGCACTTTTTCTTCTTTTCTTTAGCTGTGATGATAATTATTGTAAAAATCTAGAAAGAGACTTTACTTTTGACATCAGCATAAGCGGTGTACGAGATACCATGGCTATAGGAGATACCATCTTTTACGAACTTATTATTCCACATAAAGCAACCAATACAGTTGACAACAGTATAGTAGATATTCAATCTTTTAATCCTAATACTTATCTGGGAAATTATTTTTTTGATGATGGTGTAGCTACTTTCAACGGCTTCAGTTTCGATTATTCTCCTAATTTTTATTTAGAAGAATTTGACAACAGTGTTACGGGCTTGATGCTATTTGATCAATACGATACAAAAAAAGAATTTAAAGGATATATCATTTGCAAAACAAAAGGAAAGTATTTGTTTTTTAT
>JAHDGD010000239.1 GCA_020627825.1 Saprospiraceae bacterium | reverse complement strand
ATAACTGGTGCAAATTCTGGTATTGGTAAGCAAGCCGCCATACAAATTGCCAAAAAAGGGTATTGGGTTTTTGTGGGTGCACGAAATGAAAAAAGAGGTAATGACGCAGTTCAAGTCATTAAAGATCAGGCTGGAGTGGATCATGTTGACTTATTATTGATAGATCTCTCTTCAAGAATATCTATTCAAAAGGCTGTTGACAACCTGCTCGCTAAAATAGAGGTGCTGGATGTGTTGATTCATAATGCAGCGGCATTTGATATTTCTCAGAAGCAAATAGAATATACGGTAGATGGTGTAGAAAAGATATGGGCAACGAATCATATTGGTCCTGTTTTATTAACAAATGGTTTGTTACCAGCTTTGAAAAAGAGCCCTCAGGGTAGAATTTTAACCGTTTCATCTAAAGGACTTTTAGTGTATTCGAAATTGAAAGTAGATCTAGATGATCCCGAGTTTAAATCACGCAAATTCAGTGTTACAAAGGCATACTATCAATCCAAGCGTGCACAAGTAATGTATACAAAGCACCTGGCAAAAGAATTACAACCATTTCGAATTACAGCGAATTGCATTCGCGTCACCAATGTGAAAATTGACCTGAATCGATATCCGAATGTATCGTCTTTTATGAAATTTCTATATGGCATTAAAAGTAGATTTTCTATTTCACCAGAGGAAATGGCTAAAACGTATACGTATCTTGCAACATCTAAGGAAGTAGAAACGATAAGTGGGGAACATTTTGATGAAAAGAATTCAGTGGTCCGCTCAACGGCATATGCCAATGATCCTATTGAAATTAAAAATGTGATGGAATTAACTGATCGCTATCTTTAACGTATTTAAATCCTTGTATCCATTCTTCACAGAATTAGACTAAGCATAATATTTTTTGGGCTTTAAGCCCAAAATTAAAACAAGCCTGTAATTACTTTTTCTTCTGTAATGCCTTCAGCTTCTGCCTTATAGTTTCTTACAATACGGTGGCGCAAGACATATGGTGCAATTGCTCGCACATCTTCGATGTCAGGCGAATATTTACCATGGATCGCTGCATGACATTTTGCACCAAGTACGAGGTATTGTGATGCACGAGGTCCTGCTCCCCACGAAATGTAATCGTTTACTTGTTGTGTTGCTTTTTCACGGCCTGGTCGTGTTTTTGCAACTAATGAAACCGCATATTCTAATACATTATCAGCAATAGGAATTCGCTTGATGAGGTTTTGGAAAGCTAGGATCTGGTCACCTGTAACGATATTATTCAATTGAACTTTCTTGTCACTTGTTGTCCCTTTTACCACCTCTAGTTCTTCTTCATAGGAAGGATAATCCAGCGGAATGTTGAACATAAAACGGTCTAGCTGTGCTTCAGGTAATGGATATGTACCTTCCTGTTCAATCGGGTTTTGTGTTGCAAGTACAAAGAAAGGTTTCGGAAGATCATAGCGTTGTCCATTTACGGTTACACTGCGTTCTTGCATTGCTTCCAGTAAGGCAGCTTGAGTTTTCGGCGGTGTACGGTTGATTTCATCTGCCAAAACAATGTTAGAAAACAACGGCCCTTTGTTAAATTTGAAGTTACGCGCATCATCCAATATTTCCGCACCTGTTATATCGGTAGGCATTAAATCCGGTGTGAATTGTATTCTTTTAAAGTCTAAATCCAACACCTCACTTATGGTGGAAACCAATAGTGTTTTTGCCAATCCAGGAACACCGACGAGTAGACAGTGTCCATTACTGAACATTGATATAATGACAGACTGAACTACTTTTTTCTGACCAATTATAACTTTTCCTATCTCACTTGAAAGATCCTTGTATGACTGGGCTAATTGATCAACCCCCTCTTTATCCGATGAAAACTGCATATACTTTATTTCTTAACGACGCCAAATTTATAATTAAAAACTTTACAACGCATATATTTCGATTATGTTATTAAAGAATTAACAATAGCTATACCCCGAATTACGTAATTGAAGATCGTAATGAAGATTGAAAGGCCAAAGAAATAGTAACTTTTGTTGATAAAGCAGCGGACTTCATTGAATTAAAATAATACAGAAGAAGATGTGAGATTAACAGAAATATAATGGTTTAAATACGATCTCTTAAGCTATTCAAAAAGGTGCAAAAAGGACATGACAAAGAAAAATAGGTGGAGAAAATGCGTGAGGTTCGATAATTGTTGGGTATAAAAGATTGAACTATGAAGTATACATTTATGTTATAGCATTAAATCTCAACTTTAATGAAAATTGCCGTTTACCGAAAAGCACATTTTAATGCAGCGCATAGATTGTATGTCAAAAACTGGAGCGACGAAAAAAATGAAGAGGTTTTTGGATTGTGTAATAATCCTCATTTTCATGGTCATAATTATGAGTTGGAAGTAAAAGTAGTAGGCGAAGTCGATCCTATTACAGGGTACATGATTGATATGAAATATCTTAAGGATGTGATCAAAACGAAGGTAGAAGATAAACTCGATCATAAAAATCTCAATCTTGAAGTGGAAGAGTTTTTTGATAAAAATCCTACTTGCGAGAACATTACATACCTCATATGGGAAATCATAAGTAAAGAATTAGGGGATGCATATGAAGTAACCATTCGGTTGTATGAAACGCCCCGTAATTTCTGTGAATACCCAGCGTAATCCGTATATTCCTTTTGGGCGAAAGCCCTGTAATTATGCAATTAAATCACGATTTTATCCTAGCTTTAACCTGAATTATGAAAGTGTTTCATTACCAGAAACAACGAACTCCATAATTCATGTTTATCGCTGAAAAATAACGCAAGAATGAGAATAAGCATCGCGCAATTGAATTATCACATTGGTAACTTTGAAGGGAACTTGAAACGAATGGAGGCAGCAATTGATGAGGCCATCCAGCATAACGCTGATATCATCGTATTTGGAGAATTAGCGACTACAGGTTATCCACCTAGAGATTTTCTTGAGTTTAGAGACTTTATCAATCGTTCACAAGAAGTCGTTGATCAATTAACGGCGCGATCCAAGGATATTGCTATCGTCGTAGGAGCACCTTCTGTAAACCCAGTTATTGAAGGGAAAGATTTACATAATACGGCTTATTTTTTAGCTGATGGTAAAGTCCATGGAACACATCACAAAAGTCTTTTACCGACGTATGATATATTCGATGAATATCGATATTTCGAACCTGCTCGTGAATTTGGTATCATCGAGTACAAAGGAAAAAAAATTGCATTAACAGTGTGTGAGGATATATGGAATATAGGGAATGAAAATCCATTGTATGATGTATGTCCTATGGATGAGATGATGCCTTTCGATCCTGATTTTATGATCAATGTATCAGCTTCGCCTTTTTCATTCGATCATGCGAAAGATCGACTGGATATCTTAAAAGAGAATGTCAAGCGTTACAAACTTCCTATTTTTTATGCGAATCATGTGGGTGCACAAACCGAGATCATCTTCGACGGAGGATCGGTTGTGATGTCGCCTGATGGATCTATTTTTCGGGAAATGGAGTATTTTAAAGAAGGGGTTGAGACGTTCGATCTGGATGAAGTTTCGAACAACAAAAGGAATAATGAACAACCCAAAGATAAAATTCAGTTGATTCATGATGGACTTGTTACAGGATTGAAAGACTACTTTGGAAAATTAGGGTTTTCGAAAGCAATCATTGGTTTGAGTGGAGGTATTGATTCTGCGGTAACAGCTGTCTTGGCAGAACGAGCATTGGGCAAAGAGAATGTTCGAGTGGTTTTGATGCCTTCTCAATATTCTTCGGATCATTCAGTCAATGATGCACGGGAATTAGCTGAAAATCTAGGGATCCGATATGATATCGTTCCTATTCAAGAACCATATAATGCCTTTTACGGATTGCTCGAAGGCTTATTTGAAGGAAAGCCGTTTAATGTTGCAGAAGAAAATATTCAAGCGAGATCTCGTGGATTGATCTTAATGGCATTATCGAATAAGCACGGAAACATCTTATTAAACACCACGAACAAAAGTGAGATGGCGGTGGGGTATGGAACATTGTACGGTGATTTAGCGGGAGGATTGTCGGTTATTGCTGATGTATATAAAACCGATGTCTTCAAATTAGCTGAATTTATGAACAAAGACGGAGAAGTTATTCCTAAAAACACGATAACAAAACCTCCTTCTGCAGAATTACGACCGAATCAAAAAGATTCTGATTCGTTACCTGATTATGCGATTTTGGATGAGATTCTTTTTGAGTATATCGAAAATCGTAAAGGACCAGCAGAGATTATTGCAATGGGGCATGAGGAAAAGCTTGTGAAGCGTATTTTGAGATTGGTGAATATTAATGAGTTTAAGAGATATCAGACTGCACCAGTATTGAGGGTTAGCAACAAATCATTTGGCGTAGGGAGGAGGATGCCAATTGTGGCAAAATATTTAAATTAACTTTTGGGCTCGAGCCCAAAAAAAATTATAATGAACTAAACCACCT
>JAHDGD010000046.1 GCA_020627825.1 Saprospiraceae bacterium | reverse complement strand
TTACTTCTTTTGATTGAAATAGATTATTGTGAAGTCATATTCCTATTTCACTGTTATTTAGTGTACATTTGAGTTTAATTTGAGGGATTCATATGAGTAATTTTGTTGTTTCAGCTAGAAAGTATAGACCGAAAACTTTTGATGAAGTGGTAGGTCAGTCACATGTTAGTGATACTTTAAAAAAAGCTTTACAGTCTGATAAAATTGCCCATGCATTTCTGTTTTGTGGTCCGCGTGGGGTTGGAAAAACTACATGTGCAAGAATTCTAGCAAAAGTTGTGAATTGCGACACTCCTGTTGACAAGCATACGCCCTGTGGAACTTGTGCTTCTTGTACAACATTTGAAGATCAAGCGTCTTTCAATATAATTGAACTTGATGCGGCATCCAATAATAGTGTTGAGAATATCCGTTCCTTAATTGAACAAGTTCGAATTCAACCTCAGAATGGAAAATATAAAACATTCATCATTGATGAGGTTCATATGCTTTCTCAAGCTGCATTTAATGCCTTTTTGAAAACACTAGAAGAACCACCACCAAACGTCATATTTATTATGGCAACTACTGAAAAGCATAAAATTTTACCGACTATACTCTCTCGTTGCCAGATTTATGATTTTAAAAGAATTCAAGCATCTGATATAGTTCCCCAATTAGAATTTATACTTCAACAAGAAAATAAAACAGCTGATCCTGAAGCTCTACATATAATTGGTCAAAAGGCAGATGGAGCTATGCGTGATGCGCTATCTATTTATGATCGAATTGCTTCAGCATCTGGAACTCATATTAGCTATAAAGATGTTGTAGAAAATCTAAATATATTAGATTATGATTACTATTTTAAAATCATAGAGCATCTTCTTATTGGTAATTTATCTGCGGTATTGCTAGAATTCGATCAAATTGTTCATAAAGGATTTGATGGTGAACAATTTATTTATGGTTTGAGCGAACATCTACGTAATTTATTAATGTTAAGTTTTCCGAATACTCATGAAATACTTGATGTAGGTTCAACACTCAAACAAAAATATCTAGATCAAGTGCAATCTATACCTACCAATGTATTAATGACATATTTGAATCTTATCAACGAGTGTGATGTACAATATGCAACAGCTCGAAATAAAAGATTACATGTCGAGATTTGTCTTTCCAAAATGTCATATGCACCCAAGTTAAGTCACGTTCAAGTTTTCACTGAGGAAAAAAAAACTAAAGTTGGAAGTGAACATGAAACTCAATATGCAGAAATAAATGATTCTAAATCTCTGGAAAGTGTCCACGAAACTGAAGGTAGTGGTATTCTTAAAGGCATGAGTGAAGCGACATTAAAACAAGATGATTCAAAAGAATTTGATTCGGACAATTCTGTCGGGATTAAAGAAGTGAATAATACTAAGCAAGATGTTGTAGAAAATCAAGAAGCCTTTACGGAAGATAAAGACTTAGAGGGTAAAACGGATCAATCTTCAGTTCCAATTGATCCACATAATGAGGAAGAACATGTTTACATCAAAACCAAAGTTGATTTACTTCAAAATCCTTCAGCTATTTCTAAATTAGGTGTTTCTATTCCAAGTATTTCAGTTGATGCTTTTACAGAAATGGAACAAAAAGTAAGAGCTGAGGAATCTAATAGAACAGATAATGCAAAGCCTTTATCTATTGAAGTAACTGAGAATGTAATTAAAGAATACTCAAGTGCTCATCCGTCCAATAGTATAAAGCAAGTACTTAGTATTATTAAGATTGAAATAGGTGATGATAAATTAATATTAAATGTACCTTCACCAATTGCTAAAGAATCAGTAGCACAACAAGATAAATTGTTGGAATCTTTACGCGATGTATTTGGTCAACCAACACTTGCTATTCCTATTGTTATTAATCCTGATTTATTTCCAGATTATTCTGCTCCGAAATTGAAGACTCAATTATCGGATAGAGAGAAATATATCCAGATGATACAAAAAAATCCACTTTTAAAGGATCTTCAACAAATGCTTGATTTACATCCTGATCATTAAATTAAAATAAGTTTAATATCTTAAAATTTTGCTAAAAATTTGGATTTCTTTAGTGGAAGCCAAACTTTGGATTGTTTTAATTGTAATCATACTACTATGTCTTTTGATTTAAATCAAAAGAGCAAGCATTATCTCTCTCGTCACAATAAAAATTTAATTATGAATGCGACTTTAGATGTAATTAAACGAAAAGAAATCAATCTAGCTATGAGTGAAAGTAACTTCTGGTACCTTGAAAACGTCGATTTGAATAGTCTTCTTTGTCCGAAGAAATTAGGTAATGCACTAGACCATTCTAATGAACCTAAGTATAAGAAAGGAGATTATATCTATTTGCCAGAGCAAAGTTCTGATAAGGTTTTTTTCCTCTCTCAAGGACGAGTAAAAATAGGATCTTACAATTCTTCTGGTAAAGAAATTACGAAAGCAATTTTAGAACCTGGCCAAGTTTTTGGTGAATTGGCTTTAATAGGAGAAGGAAGCCGAAGAGATTTTGCATACGCAATGGAAGATACAAATGTATGTGTTTTGTCAATAGATGAAATGAATGGACTTTTTAAAGATCATAGTTCTCTTAGTTTATTTATGATGAAAATTATGGGAAATAGAGTGTTAGAAATGGAACAACGACTGGAGTCACTAGTCTTCAAGGATAGCAGAACTAGAATCGTAGAGTTTCTTGTTGATTTAACAAGTAAAAGAGGTGAAAGGGTTGGTTATGAGCATGTTGTAAGAAAATTTATTACACATCAAGAAATTGCAAACTTAACGGCTACATCTAGACAAACAGTTACAACAGTATTAAATGAATTGCGAACTAAGAATCTTATAACATTTAATCGCAAACGATTATTGGTCAGAGATATCGATAAATTGCAAAATGAAGTAAAAGCAAAGTGAGTTAATATATAAAGGGACTTAAGCAGTAAACTTAAGTCCCTTTTTTACTATTTGAACTCTAAATTTTCGGATCAATTCTTCTTAAAATACTTGATTTCTTCTTTATAAAATAGACGAACATCACCTATGTGTAATTTGATGGGTTTTCCATTAATTTAAAAATTAAATGGTATTATTTAGTTACCATTTGTTTTTATGAATAAGTTTTCGAATAAATAGTAGTCTTCTTCTCGATTTCTATTCCAGTAGTCGATCATCATGCGCTCTCTTTTTGTTGCTTTTGTTCGCATTATCTTTCCTGATAAAGCAGGATATTCCTCTTCCCAACTTTCAATTTCAAAAGGAAAAGATGCATTGCTATTGATCGTTACTTTTCTATTTAATTCAGGGATGTATATGATGAACGTTCTAGTTAGTACATTATTTAAATTCTTTTCCTCGATACTAATTTTAGCTTTATAAGCTTTCGTTTCTTTATGCATTAGAGTAAGGTAATGTGCAGCAGGAATAATATGTATTTCTCCTTCTTTCAGAATTGAAGGATTTATTCTTATAAGTTGAAAAATTTCATCCTCTAATAAAGTCGATTTTATTTGGAATCTTTTATCTCCTTCCCTTTCAAAGTAACTATAAGAGTGTACATCATATTGATTCCCCTTTTTTGCAAGTTGTGTAAACACTTGACCACACCATTCTTGAACCATGTTTGTAGTTTTGAAGGTTTTACCATAACCAGTTTGTGATACCGGCGTAAAAGAAGAAGTCATAATTGTATAAGGATAGATACCTGTATTGAAATTTCGAATATGATTCAATTTTAAAACAGATTGTACAGTTTTTCCTATACCATTATCAGATTTGACATTTTTTTTAGTGTTAAAAGGCTCTGTCACAAAAATTAAAGTTGCAGATCCTTTTCTTAATTCTCCATAACGAACTTGTTCAAGATCGTAACTTGTAATTTCAGCTTTACTCTGAAACCAGTATTGATCAAATTCAGATGTTCTTTCATATACCTCTTGAGCATCAAGCTGCTCTGTATTCGAGCATGCAAAAAATATAAGAAGTGAGATTGTGTAAAATGCAATTTTCATTTTATTCCTTTTATGTTCTTAAAACACTCATTGTTTAAAAAAGTTATCCTTTAAATTAATTGAGATTTTTATGGAAATAACTAGGATAAAAGAGATGAATTAATCTCATCTTTACTCTTTTGAAAGCTATTTAATCTCTATGGCAAAAAAGAATAAAATAAATATTTCATATGATGTGGGTCGTATGAGCAAAAAGTTACAAAAAGAGCTGTACATCAATATGTTACGACCACGTATGATAGAGGAGAAGATGTTGATATTACTGAGACAAGGTAAAATCTCCAAATGGTTCAGCGGAATAGGTCAAGAAGCAATTTCAGTAGGTTGTACTATGGCCCTTGAGTCGAATGAGACCATATTCCCAATGCACAGAAACTTAGGTGTCTTTACAACCCGAAAGGTTCCTTTATTTAATTTATTTTGCCAATGGCAAGGTAAAATGCCTGGTTTTACAAAAGGTAGAGATCGTTCATTTCATTTTGGGGCTTCTGATTATCATATTGTTGGCATGATCTCGCATCTTGGCCCTCAATTATCTTTATCAGCAGGTGTTGGCCTTTCTCATTTATTGAAAGGCGAGCAACACGTGTCTTTAGCATTTACAGGTGAAGGAGGAACAAGTGAAGGAGAATTTCATGAAGCACTTAATACAGCGGCAGTATGGAATTTACCTGCAATATTTGTAATTGAAAATAATGGTTATGGCCTTTCTACACCTGTCAAAGAACAATATGCTTGCAATAATCTTGCAGACAGAGGTGTTGGTTATGGGATGGAAAGCTATATAATAGATGGGAATAACATTGTAGAGGTTTACATGACTTTAGACAGGCTTGCTAAAAGTATTCGCAAAAAGCCACGTCCTGTGTTAGTGGAATGCAAAACTTTTAGGATGCGAGGTCATGAGGAAGCTAGTGGAACAAAGTATGTACCAAAGAACTTAATGGATGAATGGGCTCAGAAGGATCCTATTACCAATTATGAGCAGTTTTTACTTAAGGAAAAAGTAATTGATATTGATTGGGTTGAAACCCAAAAGGCATCTATCAAAGCAGAGATAAATGATGCTTTACTTGAAGCGTCAAAGGTTGAAGAAAGGAGTGGAAATCGGACATTGGAATTGACAGATGTATTTAAGCCTCATAATCCAAAAGCTGTCAAACCTTCTAAAAAGACTAAGGAACTGAGAATGATTGATGCTATTAGTGATGGCTTAAGAGAAGGGATGAAGAAATTTGATGATCTTGTATTAATGGGACAAGATATTGCTGATTATGGAGGAGTTTTTAAAATTACAGATGGTTTTGTAGATGCATTTGGAAAAGAAAGAGTTCGAAATACACCATTATGTGAAAGTGCAATTTTAGGTATTGGAATTGGATTGAGCATAAGAGGGATGAAATCTATGGTTGAGATGCAATTTGGTGATTTTGTGACCTGCGGGTTTAATCAAATTGTGAATAATGCTGCAAAATTGCACTATAGATGGGGGCAGAATGTCGATATGGTTGTAAGAATGCCTTGCGGAGGTGGAGTCGGTGCAGGACCTTTTCACTCTCAAACTAATGAAGCCTGGTTTTTTCATGTTCCAGGTTTGAAAATAGTATATCCTTCTTGTCCTTCTGATGCAAAAGGACTTTTATTGGCTGCATTGGAAGATCCCAACCCTGTTTTATTCTTCGAACACAAAGCTTTATATCGTAATCTTACCGAAGACGTACCACAAGGTTATTATACAGAAGAAATAGGCAAAGCTTCTATTGTTTCATCTGGTAATGACCTGTCCATTATAACGTATGGAATGGGTGTACATTGGGCGAAAGCCGCAACTGACAAGCTACAAATAGATGCTGATATAGTAGATTTAAGAAGTTTAGCACCCATAGACTATACAGCAATTGAAGACAGTATAAAGAAGACAAATAAAGTGTTAATCTTGCATGAAGATAGTTTAACAGGTGGAATTGGTGGCGAAATATCGGCGTATATCAGTGAACACTTATTTGAATATTTAGATGGTCCAGTCATGCGTTGTGCTTCCATGGATACTCCATTTCCATTTGCAGGAAATCTAGAAAAGGAATATCTTGCGAGTTTTGATTTAGAACATACATTACAAAAATTATTAGCTTATTAATATGTGGACAGATACAATTGAAAAATACGTAGCAGTGAGTGGATTGCCGGGCATTTATAAAATAGGTGCTACCCGATCCAATGGTTTGTTAATTGAAGATATGGATTCTGGGAAAACGAAATTTATTTCCATGCGTAAGCATCAATTCACCCCATTAGCAACTGTTTCCATTTATACAGAGGATGATACAAGAGAATTGACAAAAGTTTTTCAATCTATGCTTGATCAATTTGAAGACAATCCACCTCCAGCAATTAATGCGAAAGCATCAGATCTTTTTGATTACTTTGAAGACATATTACCTACATATGATAAAGATCAGGTTTTTATTGGCGACGTTAAAAAGGTTATAAAGTGGTTTAATTTTTTAAAAGAAAGAAAGTTTTTCGAAGATACAAAGCCTTCTAGTGAAGAAGAATAATATTGAAAAATTGGTTTTTTTAAACTAAGGTTGAGGATTTCATTGTTATATGTATAGCATACCAATCATTCAGTAGATCAAGAAGAAATTGTTGAAGCAAATAATTCACTCTGTTACCATTTTACTTTTTGTTTATGCTCTTTTAATAAGTATAGGATACATGTTACAAAGATCTTTTATTTTACACCCGAAAAAGCTTGATAAAACACATGTTTTCAAGTTTGATTTCGAGTACGAAGAAAAGTTTTTTCCTATTGAAGAAGGAGATGTGCATGCAATTCATGCTTACACCAGCAATTCAGATAAAAAAGGAGTGATTTTGTATTTTCACGGAAATGCAGATAACTTGGATCGATGGGGTAAAGTTTCTTCTGATTTTCTAGAAAGAGGGTACGATGTTCTTATGATGGATTATCGAGGTTTCGGGAAATCGGATGGAAAATCTACGGAAGAAACGATGTACGAAGATGCGGAAACAATGTATCATGAGTTGATAAAGGAATACGCACCTTCTGATATCATTGTATATGGGCGATCAATAGGGAGTGGAGTAGCAACTCAAATTGCTTCTAGGTATAAAGTAAAAAAACTGTTTTTAGAAACTCCTTTTTATTCTCTTGAAGATGTTGTAAAGCAAAAGTACCCTTATGTACTTTTGTTATTTAAATTACAATTTGAATTCCCTAATTATTCAAATATTGATTCTTTGGAAACGCCTATTCATATTTTTCATGGAACAAAAGATAGAATCGTTCCATACGAGTCAGCTGAAAAATTAAAATCGTATTTAAAAGATTCAGATACTTTTCTAACGATTGAAGGTGCAGGACATAAAAACATAGGTAATTTTGATTCTTATCAAGATGAGCTTTCCAAACTACTAGATTAACGAAACTATCTTTTAGTCTATCTCCGCTTCCCTATTTATCAAGGGAGTTTTTCCTACATTTGAGTAAAAAAGTATGTCGCAAATTAAAGACTTCAATGCCTATCGAGAAAAGATGAACAAAGTCATCTTAGCTCAAGATAATAAAAGCCTAAAGCGATTTTTTAGTTTGGATCATCAAACATATAGCGAAGGTGCACTTTCTGTTAAGACTAAAGAATTACTTGGCTTAGTTGCTTCTATGGTATTACGTTGTGATGATTGTATAAAATATCATTTAGGAACAGCATATGAGGAAGGCGTTACAACTGAAGAAGTTTATGAAGTATTTGCTATTGCAAATCTTGTAGGCGGGTCGATTTGTATTCCTCATACACGTCGAGCAGCAGAGTACTGGGAGGAATTAAAAGCACAATGATTCAGAATAATCCAAAACATCATTACTTTTATATAGGCGCAGCTATTTTATTTGCTGTAGTTATTTTTTTAAGTAAGATAGGCGTTTCAGCATTAAATCCTACTTACGATGCTTGGTTGATGACTAGTGGAAGTGACTGGACTCCTGACTATATGGCATGGGGCTTTTACAGATCATCAGACTGGACTTTTCCACTTGGTATTTTTACAGGATATAGCTTTCCGGAGCAAGTTAGTCTAGGATTAACTGGAGGAATACCATTATTAGCAGTGCCACTAAAACTATTCGATCCTTTGTTGCCTAAAGTTTTTCAACATTTTGGGATATGGTTGCTTCTATGTTATATCTTACAAGCTTTTTTTTCGTATCACTTATTAAGATTATGGGGGATAAAAGATCGTGTTTTATTGAGTTTAGGAGCTTGTTTTTTTGTAATTAGTTACACCTTACTTGATCGAATTGCACATACTAATTTATGTGGACATTGGGAGATATTGGCAAGTTTATGTGTATACTTTTCTAAATCTCCTCAAAAAGCATGGTGGAAGCATGGATTGTTGATTTTTGCAAGTGTATGGACACACCCTTATTTGATCATATTTACAATTTTTATTGCTTTGGCGGATTATGTGAAGCTCTATTTAATAGGCAAGATCAATCTGATCAAAGCCGGTTTATATATTATTTCGATTGTGGCTTTTGCTGGTTTAGCTTGGTTTCTTATTGGAAATCACATTTTGGAATCAGATCAAGCAAGGGGCGAAGGATTTGGTGTTTTTTCAGCTAACCTCAATACATTTTTTACTCCGAAAACAGATGGAGGAATTATGCCTGCTCTCGCTAGATATTATGATACACAGTTTGAGGGAGTGGCCTATTTCGGAATAGGTATTCTGATTTCAATCTTATTTTTTCCTTTTTTATTTTTCAAAAGAATTGCTTTCTTTCCCAAAATCAATACATTGAAATGGCCTTTATTGATTCTTGCACTGGGCATGTTTTTATTTTCATTATCGAATCAGATTTGCTTGAACAATACTCTTGTATTGTATTATAAACTTCCTACTTGGGCAATGGATAAGGCCTCTATATTGAGGGCTAGTGGACGGTATGTGTGGTTAATCCATTATATCATGTTGGGTAGTTTTATTTATGTTA
Organism: Saprospiraceae bacterium; assembly: GCA_020627825.1. Lineage (GTDB taxonomy): Bacteria > Bacteroidota > Bacteroidia > Chitinophagales > Saprospiraceae > JAHDFB01. Next base: position 17,779 of record JAHDGD010000046.1, on the reverse strand, counting down.
TAGCACAATCAAAATTAAAACAGACTGTAAAGTATATTTGGCTGGGATGTGTTTTGGGTATCACCATAGCGGATTTTTGGCCGCAAATTAAGCCAAGCCCATTTATCCATACGTTCCATCCAGTGGTTGAGGGATTTGAAAAGGACTTTTGGACGCAAGTCATTGACGAAGCAGATGATTTTATTATGTTTCCCGCTCATGAACGCAACTATGAACGCTATGCAGATGATATGCTGTTTGCCGAAATTGCAATGAAAGTGCCCACAAAATTTAATAGTGGTCATTTAGCTCGGTTTAATTCTAATATTAGAGACCAATATAAAAAAGCAATTCAGGATACGATCGAAACAAAACCTGAACTATATGGGAATAAGACCATCATAACAAGTAAGAAACACCTGCCAATTTTTAGTGAGTTGATGAAGCAAGGCAACCACAGAATCCTTGAAGCAAATGATTACTATGCTTTCGTCCCTCGTAATGGGACTTTTCTTTCCATGGAAAGCGATGTACTGGATGCATTCCACAAGGATACCATAAAAATTGCTAAAGAGGATTTTGGGGTTTACACCCAAAGAAATCGAAACAACTATTTTCTCATGGCAGTTATGGATGAAGCAAGTGCTAAACTGAAAAGTTGTCCTGATTTTGTAACATATTTTTCCTCAAATAAAAGTAACATACTTGATCTTGGGTTTAGGGAATCTTATGTAGGTATTTTCAAAGGGCAAGAACTCTTACAAGAAATACGAGGAAAAGATCATCAGGATAGGAGTGTAAAGCTTGATACGATTTTAAACCTAAATCAAAATGAAAAAGCTATAGAATTGTTCTCTGCGGATAAGGATAATGGCAATGAGGCACGTATCTTTGTGGATGGTATAAATTATGCTTTGAACGACCGAGGATTAAATATCGTTACGATAAATGAAGATGGTCAAGTCATAGAAAGTACACGCTTCGATACGTTCCAAGAATGCCACCATGAAACTAAAAATTCCGCCTTATATTATACCGTATGGAGAAAAATGTAGTTAATCATAAAAGTTATTTAGACGAGTTGAATGATATTCAACGTAAAGCGGTTGTTTCCGGTTCAGGTCCGAAAATGGTTATTGCTGGTCCGGGATCGGGGAAGACTCGTGTGTTAACGTATCGAATCGCCTATCTTATTCAACAAGGAATTCCACCACATCGAATTTTAGCGCTTACATTTACCAATAAAGCTGCTAGAGAGATGAAGGATAGAATTGAGCGTGTGGTCGGAGCGGCTGCTAAACGCGTTATAGCGGGGACTTTTCACTCTGTTTTTGCTCGGTTTTTACGATATGATGCACATCTTATAGGGTATCCGAACGATTTTACGATTTACGACACAGACGATACCAAAAGCGTCGTAAGAGGGATTATTAAAAAACTTGGGCTGGAGCCCAAAGTATATCAAGTTTCAGCTATTCGTTCTCGAATTTCTATGGCTAAAAGTAACTTGATCACACCGAAATTGTACGCGGCGAATACGGATTTAATCAATCAAGACCGAATGAATCGTCGACCGATGTTACAAAACATCTATGGGCTTTATACGCAAGAATTGATGCGAGCAGGAGCGATGGATTTTGATGATTTATTATTGCAAATGTTCCGATTGCTATATGAGAACTATGATAATGTTCGAGAAAAATATCAAGAAAAATTTGATTATGTTTTAGTTGATGAGTTTCAAGATACCAATTACCTACAGTATCAAATTATAAAGCAATTTATAGATTATGATCATTCTCCTCATAATATTAATATTGTAGGTGATGATGCTCAAAGTATTTATTCTTTTAGAGGAGCTACGATAGAAAACATCTTAAAATTTGAACAAGATTATCCTCAGGTGGAAACCTTCAAGCTTGAGCAAAATTATCGTTCAACAAATTTTATTGTTCAAGCTGCTAATGACGTCATATCTTATAATAAAAATCAAATACAGAAAAAGATATGGACGAGTGAAGAACAAGGAGAAAAGATAAAGATTGAAAAATGTATTTCGGATACTGAAGAAGGAAGAAAAGTCGCTTCTTTGATTATAGAACAGAAAAATAGACATCACCTCAAGAATAGTGAGATTGCCATTTTATATCGTACCAATGCCCAATCAAGAACCCTGGAAGAACATTTGAGAAGGAATAATATTCCGTATAAAATTTTTGGGGGATTATCATTTTATCAACGAAAGGAAGTTAAAGATCTTGTTGCTTACCTAAGATTAACTGTAAATTATAAAGATAATGAAGCCATGAAACGGGTCATAAATTACCCGAAAAGAGGGCTAGGGAATACGACAGTTCAGAAAATAATTGATATAGCTGATGCTAATGAAATTAGCATGTGGGAAGCTGTAGGAATGGTAAAACTATCAAAAAGGGCTGAAAATGCTTTGTTGGGTTTTGGTAAGATGATACAAGATTTTACGAAGCGTTCCGAAACTCAGGATGCTTATACGTTGGCTTCCTATATTGCGAAGAAAAGTGGGATTCTAGATCTATTGCAGCAAGATAATACTCCTGAGGGTGTTAGTCGTGTAGAAAATATAACGTCTTTACTCAATGGAATTCAGGAGTTTATTGATCTTGACGAAGTAGTTGAAGGACAGGATTTAGATGCAATAAGTAATAAATCTTTAGCTGCATATTTACAGAATATTACCTTATTGACAGATCAAGATCAAAGTGATGTTGATGATGTGGATCACATCACCTTGATGAGTGTTCATGCTGCAAAGGGGTTAGAATATCCTTCTGTATTTGTAGTAGGAATGGAAGAAAATCTATTCCCTAGTTATCTATCGGTAAGTGATCCTAGACAATTAGATGAAGAACGTAGATTATTTTATGTAGCCATTACAAGAGCAGAAAAGTATCTCACCTTAACATATGCTAATAGTCGATATCATTATGGTCAAGTACGGTATAACGATGTCAGCAGATTTCTAGAAGAGATAGGTGGAGATAATGTCGATTCTATTATATCGTCTAGCAATACGACAGCGGGATTTGGGGCGGCAAGATCTAGACTAAGTGGCAATTTTAAATCGCTAAGAGAAGTCAAGGTTCCTGAACTTAAAATAGATCCTGCTCAATTTAAGCCTAGTCCAAACGATCAAATTGCACCAGGACAAAAAGTCTTGCATCTCAAATTCGGAGAAGGAGAAGTACTTGCGGTTGATGGGGCTACAGATAATAAAATTGCAACTATTAGATTTGATCAAGTTGATAATCCAGAACGACGGATCATGCTGCGTTTTGCAAAATTGCAAATTCTAGATTAAGGCTTAATAATTTTATCTAGATCTACGTGCTGTTCGATCAGTTCAATTGCTCTTCTTATTTTCCAAGGAGTTGATCGATTGATTTTTACTTCAATTCTAGAAATTTTTAAAACGGCTTCATACGTGTCAAGTGATGTTTGGATTACTGGAATATGATGTTTTTCAATATAACTTTTTGCCATATTATTTAGCTTTCCATGTCCAGTTACTACAATTCCTGAAAGGGGTGATTTTGAAAGACCAAGGGTTTCAGACATCCCTGAAATTTTGCGGATGGCATTATGTAAGCTCCGATTACTAGTCACAAGAAGTAAATCTTGGCTTTTTTTAAGCTCTTTGTACTCTACAAGTGAACCTGCGATGATATCCTCAACTTTGTTGTTTACATATTCTTGTCCGTAGGCAATCTTTCCACTTATGGCTTTTGAAATTGTTTTGATAAGCGGATGTGCTAAGGATTGATCATATGGAACAAGTCCAAGAAGTGGTAATTTATTGACTTGTAACCATTTATTCACATAGTGGCCAATTTTTTCTATTTTATCTGGTCTTATTTTATTGATTATGACACCAATAATAGGGACTCCTTGTTCTCTAAAAAGCCCTAGAGAAAGATTTAATTTGTCAATAGTATTCCCTATTCCACCTTCAACAACCATAACTACACCAGCATTCAATAATTTTGCAACTTCAGCATTTGATACATCTGCTACAGAACCTACTCCAGGATGGCCCGTTCCTTCGAATATGATGATATCATGTAAAGCGGATAATTTTTCAGAAGCGGTAAGAATTCTTTTGTGTAAATCAAATTTATGCGGATTGTCAAGGTACATTTGAGTAGCACCTCTACCCAAGATTATCGGAGAATGTAATTCTGGATTCAAATCGAATTGAATCAAGTCCGAAAATAAAAGGGTATCCTTGTCAACTCTCAGGTTGTTTATATCTAAAAATTGTTGTCCAACAGGTTTACAGTAGCCTACATTTTTCCCTTGATTCAATAAGCCTGCAACCAATCCCAGAGTTGTGGTAGTTTTTCCCACATGTTGGCTTGTGGCTGCTACGTAAATATGTTTTCTCATTGAAAGGAAATTCGTTTTGCGAATGTAACATTTTATTTCGAAAATAGACGTTCGCCACCTTTCATATGAGTTAAATTATTTCAATTTTCGAATGTTATTTCCTGTTAATAGGGTGTTAATCGATTGAAATGAACGATTCAAAAGCTGTATTTTTACTGAGAGCTTTACAACTTATATGACGAATAATGCTATAAAAAGATTACTTATACTAGGAGCCTTAGCGGTTGCAGGTATTATTTTTATTCAAGCATATTGGGTGGTCAATACTTGGTATTTAAAAGATGGAGAATTTGATTCTAGTGTGCGGATATCCTTGAGGAAAACGGCTGAATCCATTGCTGCATTCAACAAGTCTAATTTACCAAAACAGAATTTAATACAACGTCGCTCCTCCAATACCTATGCAGTTAATATCAATGATGAAATTGATGCTCAAGTATTGGAAGATTACTTGATTCAATATTTTGAAAAGTACAGTTTAGATGCTGATTTTGAATATGGAATATATGATTGTGGAAGTGGTGAAATGTTATATGGGAACTATTGTGACATTGGTTCTAGAAATCAAGAAGAAGGGGCAAATTTGAATTTACCTAAGTTTAAAGAACTTGAATACTATTTTGTAGTTAGGTTTCCGTCGCGCGAAGGGTATATATTAAGTAATATGCGGCAGGCCGTATGGTTTAGTTTAATTGCGTTGTTGGCGATCTCGTTTTTCATTTATGTTACGTCATTGATTCTTAGACAAAGGAGATATTCTGAAATGCAAAAGGATTTTATCAATAACATGACACATGAATTTAAAACACCTATTTCTTCCGTAAAATTGGCAGCAAATGGTTTGGGTTCGAACCCAAAAATAGCACAAGATGAAAGACTATCTAAGTATGTACATATTATCGAAGAACAATCCAATCGATTGAACCAGCAAGTAGAGAAATTACTTAATGTAGCAGCTTTGGAAAAGAAAAGCTTGGACTTTCAAGTTGAAAAATTAAACTTGAATCAATTGTTCCGAGACATCGTTCAAGATGTTGATATGCGTCTTAAACAAGATAAGATGATTGAAAATGCTAAAATCGAATTCATTGAAAATGCACAAGATATAATAGTAGCTGGTGATCGCATTCATGTGACCAATATGATTTATAGTTTGTTGGATAATGCAATAAAGTACCGTAATGATGCTTTAAAAATAGAATTGATACTTGACGATAAGGGATTTCAAATAAAAGACAATGGAATCGGAATCAAAGAAGAATATGTTCAACATATATTTAAAAAGTTTTATAGAGTTCCTACTGGTAATATTCATAATGTAAAAGGATTTGGACTGGGATTATTTTACGTAAAAACAATCATTCAAAAATTGAAGTGGGCCATAAGTCTTTCATCGAAAGAAAATGAAGGCACCGTTTTTAAGATAAAATTTAATTAAGATGGCAGGACATATTTTTTATGTAGAAGACGATTCAACACTTGCGTTTTTAACCAAAGATAATCTGGAACAACGAGGATATACTGTTACCCATATCGAAGATGGAGAAACCGCATGGGAAACATTTAAATCAGCTGACTTTGATTTATGTATTTTAGATGTAATGCTTCCTAAGCTTGATGGGTTTTCACTTGCGAAGCATATACGCTCTATGAATGATAGCATTCCCATTTTGTTTCTTACGGCTAAAACAATGCGAGAAGATAAATTAGAAGGATTGACTTTGGGTGGAGATGATTATTTGACCAAACCTTTCTCGATAGAAGAACTTGTTTTAAAAGTAGAAATTTTTCTTAGAAGGAAATTTATTGTTTCACCTTCTGATAATGAAGTTTTTCATATATCGAATTCATTGAAATTGGATGCCAAAAACTTGATTCTTTCTAGACCAAGTGGTGAAAAAAAACTTACTCAAAAAGAATCCGATCTCCTCAAAATGTTTGCTGAAAACAAAGGATCTACGCTAAAACGGTCGGTAATACTTGAAAAAATATGGGGAGAAGATGATTACTTTCTAGGAAGGTCGCTTGATGTATTCATTTCTCGCCTTCGAAAATATATAGCGGAAGATCAAGATATCGAATTGGCCAATATTCATGGAGTAGGGTTTCGGTTGAAGGATAAATAATATTGTAGACACTTAAGGTTTTCGTAAAAAAGTGTCTTTTTAGGTTGTTCTGGTTAAACTAATGTTAATAAAACAAGCTATGAAACTAATTTTTCCGTTCAAATAATGTATTTTCACATTATCGAAAACATTGGGCTATTATTTTCGAACGACCAAATATGACCATTATGGACATTTCAGTAAAACTAAAAAACCTAGAACAGGATTATATACAAGCTTGTATAAAGGGTGAACGTTGGGCCCAAAAGAAAATCTATGTCGACCATTATGCTCGCATGCTTCCTGTATGTTTGAGATATGCAACTGATGAGAACGAAGCGCAAGATATTTTACATGAAGGGTTCATAAAAGTGTTCCGACATATTTCTAAGTATACTCCTGGGACTTCGCTTACGGCATGGATTCATAGAATAATGGTCAACACATCAATTGATTATTATAGAAAGCAATCCAAACGAAGAACATCAAGTTTAGATGTCGTATATGATATGACATCTAATGAGCCGGATGTCATCAGCGAATTATCTGCGGATGAAGTTCTAAAGGCACTGCAAAAATTAACACCATCATATCGAACTGTATTCAATCTTTACGTTGTTGAGGGGTATTCTCACAAAGAAATTGCAAAAGAATTGGGTATAACAGAAAGCACTTCGCGAAGTAATCTCGTTAAAGCTAGAGGAAAGCTACGTGAAGCGATCAAGATAATGTATGATGGATATGGATCCTAAAGATTTCGATAACATATTTAAACGTAAAATAGATAGTTTAAAAGAACAATCTATTGGTACTCCAGACTGGGAAAGGATGGAACGAGATCTTGATTCCATAAAAGACCAAGTTTTCGATGAACAAATCAAACGTAAACTTGAACAACTTACAGTTAGTTCTTACGGTTCTTCAAATTGGTCTACTTTATACAATTTAATCAACACTAGATTAATGCGTAAACGCGCTGTATGGAAAAGCAAAGCCCTAGAACTTACTTTTCTATGTGCATTCTTATTTACGTTATCTCATTTAGGATGGTTTAGTGAATATAATCAAGATATTCACTACGCATCTTCAATACAGCAATCAACAATTGAGCAAGAAAATAGCCAAGAACAAGCTATTGATAAACACAACACAACTTTACCAGAAAACACTTCCTTACAATCTTCATTAAGTTTTGAAGTAACCGAATCAAGAGAAAATCTTGAAGAGCTAAATTCTAACATATTCGCAGCTGCTTCAATTGAGACTTCAACTCCTATAATTGATGAAACCATTGCATTAGATGAGACAAATCTTAGTTTGACAACTGGAGGATTAGTTTCAGATGCAGAATTACAAGATGCTAAATCATTAAGCTCTATTCTTAGTTCGAAAGATAATCAAAAATTATCATTTGATGATGAGATTGCAGTGTTTGCCGATTCTGAGCTAAAGAATGCTTCTACTATTGTTCTTGAAAATGATTTTATATTGAATACTAAATCATTAAATTTACCACCTGTACGAATTCCTTCTCACAAAAAGAATAGGTTTTTTGCTGAAGCTGGAATGGATTTAGCGTATGCCCGTGTCGAATCTGCACTTAGAAATACTTCTGCAAGAAATACTCCTGCCTTAGATAATTCTACGAATAAGTTATATCCAGTAGGGTATTTTAATCTTGGTTATGAATTCGATAAAGGAACTGTTTCGACAGGACTTGAATATCAAAACATTTCGTATTCACCTGCTGTAAGCCATATTTCTGGACAATTGTCATCCACGATTAAGGAAACTGAAATTAAAAATATTGAATACCATGTTGTCAGTATTCCATTACAATTTACATGGGATTTATTTCGAATTAAAAGTTGGAATTTCAAGTTAAATACCGGGATAATTACCAATACAATTGCAAAAGTCAAAGTAAGTGCAAGCCAAGTTTTGATAACTGGAGATAGAGAGACAATTGTAGACGAAGGAAAAATTAATCTTTCTGATTTTCCATATGATTTTAGTGCTGGGATACTTGACGAACCCGCAGGAATAAATTCATTCTTTTTTCATACTAGAACAGGTATTCAATTAGAACGAAAGTTGAATAGAAGTACATCAATACTGTCGAATATCAACTATAATTATCAACTCCCTATTCTAAATACTCCATCTAAAGATCAGATTAACACATTTACAGTAGGTTTAACTGTCCGCAAATACCTAGGTTAATTTAACATCTTTTTTTAAACGATTTTTATTTGTTTTATTGTTGTATCTTTATACTACGATAAATAGGCCCTGTTTTTATAAAAAACTAATGTAGACAAATCCATCTGCCTAAATATTTAAATCAAGTATACATGAGGTTATTAATCTTATTCACACTGTTATGGACAATTGGTTCAAGTGTTTCTGCTCAATGTATTGAGGATTCTCTGAATATGGAATTAAAATTTCAATATGATGATCCGAATCAACCAGGAATCTATAATGATGTATGGGGTTATGTAGATCAAGACGGTAGAGAATACGCGATCATTGGAGCTTCTGATTCTATTCTCATTTTTGATATTACAGATACAGATAATGTTGTAAAAGTAGGAGCAGAACATGGCGATGGGGCTTGTTCCTGGAGAGATATGAAAACTTGGAGAAACACTCTTTATGCAGGTTCTGAATGTGGAGATGGTTTATTGATTTTCGATTTATCCGATCTTCCCAATTCATTTTCTAGAGTCAATCAACTTACAGCTGATTTTACGAGGTCTCATAACATTTATCTTGACTCCACTAATATGGCACGCTTGTACGTTGTGGGAGCTAACGGGGGATTAGGAGAAGGGATGGCGATTTATGATTTGGAGTCTGATCCTACATATGAGACAGAACCCTTCTTATTGAAAAAACTTCGACTTGATACATTACCTGGTGAAGCGACTGAAGTTACTTATTATATCCATGACATTTTTGTTAAAAACGATACCGCATATTGTTCACATGGGAATGCAGGTTATGCAATATGGGACGTCTCAGATGTTGAAAATATACATAGAATTTCTAATTTATTGGAATTGCCTAGTCCTGACTTAGCTTCTTATGTGCATAGTTCGTGGAATACAGCAGATGATGCATATGCTTATGTGGCAACAGAAGTAGGGGTAAGACAAATGTATATCTTAGATCAAAGCAATAAAGCTAATGTTTTACTTGACACCATATGGAAAGAACCATTGCTCGATCCTTGTAATGGAGAAACAAGTAATGTGCCACATAATCCATACGTACACAATGATTTGCTTTACATTTCTTACTACCAAGATGGTGTCAATATTTTAGATATTTCCGATAGAAGAAAGCCTTTTCGAATAGGTTTTTATGAAACAGAACGAAACAATACAGCTTACAATGGGACTACTGCGAATTGGGGTGTTTATCCTTTTTTCCCTTCAGGCACTATCATAGGATCTGACACCAATAACGGATTGTTTGTTTTAGAATTTACGAATCCTATTGTTCCTTTGGAATTACTTTCATTTACCGCACATTTTGATGTTCGTAACAATGCCAATGTCTTAGAATGGGAAATTGCTAATAGCCTAAATGTAGCTGAATTTATTGTTGAAAAACTACAGCAAAATGGATTTGAAGAGATTGGTAGAATAGAATTTACGGACAAAGATGCATTTTATGAGTTTAAAGATCACGATGTTAAGAATGGTCATAATGTATACAGGTTGAAAATTGTAGACCTTGATGCTACATTTGAATATTCTGAGGTTGTTCAATTGTACAATGAATCTGACCATAAAGTCAGCATTTATCCTAGTGTTAATCAGGGGCAATTCACAGTTGAGTTACCTTTGGAATCAACCTATAGCATTATTAATTTTGCTGGAAAGTATATAGAGAAAGGTCATTTATCATCAGGTAAGCAAGAACTTCAATTATCTGTTCCTGCTGGACATTATTTATTGAAGATAGAATCTATTCAAGGAATAAGTTTTGCCCGTTTTTTGGTTTTGGACTAGAATCCTGAACCTTTTATCGAAATATCTTCTTTCAACAAAACATTTCTTTATTTCTTCGAGTTTAGTAGAAACTAAATCATTTTATGTCACGACTTGTTTTTCTAGGCATTTTACTTGCCATTTATCTTCTTGTTGATTCTTATGTATATTATGCGCTTCGTTCTGCTTTTCAATCGAAATTTTATACTTATTTGTATTTAGGGTCAAGTGCTCTTTTTGTTTTTGGGATCATAAGAGGTATTTTATTTTTCCAAGATTTTAGCGGAGTTCGTCCTTTGTGGATTAATTTACTCATGGGGTTTGTTTTTGCTTTATTTGTGACGAAATTGATTCTAGCCTTATTGTTTTTAGTGTATGATCTTACAAGAAATGGAGCAGGATTGATACAGTATATTCGATCTGTTGTAGGAACACATGCTCCTGAACAATTTATTCCATCTCGTAGACAAGCTGTTTCTGGGATTATTGCTGGTATTGCTGCTGTACCTTTTGCAGGATTTTTGTATGGAATCACAAGAGGTAAGTACAATTATAAAGTCAATAAAATTGATTTATCCTTTCCAGACCTTCCTGCTTCTTTCGAAGGATTTAAATTAGTCCAAATTTCAGATATTCATTCGGGTAGTTATGACAGTATCGATCAAGTTCAAAAGGGAGTAGATATGATTAACTCTTTGAACCCTGACCTCGTTGTTTTCACTGGCGATCTTGTGAATTCCGATAAAGATGAAATCGATCCTTTTATTTCAACTTTTAAGAGCATTAAGGCAAAAGAAGGTAAATACAGTGTTACAGGTAATCATGATTATTATGGGAATAGAAGAAAAGATGAGCTTGGGAAAAAAGCCTATTGGGATGATTTCAAAAAGAAACATCAAGATATGGAATTTGATTTATTGTTAAACGAGCATAGAAGTATAATACGAAATGGTGAAACCATAAAATTAGTTGGTGTTGAAAATTGGGGTAAAGGACCATTTCCTAAAGTAGGAGATTTGGACGCAGCTCTTCGAAATGTAAGTCAAGATGATTTTTGTGTTTTATTATCTCACGATCCTACCCACTGGGATGAAAAAACCATCCCCCATAATAAAAAAGTGCACCTTACTTTAGCTGGCCATACACATGGAATGCAATTTGGTATTCATGCATTAGGGATAAAGTGGTCTCCTATAAAATATCGATATAAAAAATGGGCTGGCTTATATGAGGAAAACGAGCAATATTTATATATCAACAAAGGTTTTGGATTTTTGGGATTTCCAGGTCGAGTAGGTATGTATCCTGAAATTACAGAGATCACTTTGAAAAAGGCCTAGTTTTCTTTTTTCTTTTGGGCTCGAGCCCAAAAAAAATATAGGTTCTATTCCTCTCTTTACTCTTAGAGGAAATGCTTCGGTTTTATAACATGCTAGAATACATACGGTATACTTTGACTTACTGAGGATATATCATTATTTTTGAATAACCCTAAATATTCTAGATATGATCAAGAGATTTTTTTTCTTACTCTTTATGTGTTCCCTTTTTGTTAATCAAGCCGATGCACAGATTTTAAATAAACTTTCTAAAGCTATAGACGATGTTGTAGATAACACAGTCGATGATGTCGCTGAAAAGCTTTCAGAAAAAGTTGTAGAACGCATTATCGAGAAATTGTTTTCAGGACAATCTATTGAAAATGACTCTCTTGCAATTTCTTCATCTGATTCTACCTCAACAAAGTCAACACAACAATCGCCTTCTTCCGTTGATTTCAGTTCTATATTTGGAGGAAGTGTCGACAAGAGTCAAGTTTATGCCTTTTCTCATCGTATGAAAATGCAAATAAGATCCGATGATGGAAATCAAGAATTCGATTATTATTTCGATGAAACGAATGCTTATATCGGCATGATGGTAAGAGACATGTTTATGATTCTTGACCTGGAAAATAATAAAACCTATACGATACTTAATGGAAAAATCATGACCATGAAACTGGATGGAATCCTTGATAAAATGTCTATGCAAAGCCCTGAAGAAGAGGAGTATACCATCACGAAAACTGGAAAAACGGAAACAATTGCGGGTTACCTATGCCATCAATATATTATCGAATCAGCAAGTTCAACAACTGATGCTTGGATGAGCGATAGCTTCATTAATAACAATTTAAAAGATGCAGCTATATTTCAAGATTATAAAAATCAAGACTATGAAGTTACTGGTGCAATTTTTCGTTATACGTATATCGAAAAGGGAAAAGAAGATGAGAAAATGGAGATGGAAGTTTTAGAATTTGTAAAAGATCCTAAAACCATCAACTTCAGTGATTATTAACTATCAGCTATTTACGTTAATTTAATTTTTCTAGTTCTTTCAACACTTCTTCAGCCTCTGCCGCTTTAGCATCGCTAGCTGTTCGATCAGTTTTTGATAAATCAAATGATTCTTGTAATAATTGCTTGTATTTTTTTTCAAGTGCCTTCTTTGGATCTTTTTTGAATAGTCCGAACATTTCTTTTTTTAACGTAACAAGCGAGTGCTTTTTCAGTTTAAGAACTTATACCATTAAAATTCTAAATTGTCGAATATATTCTTCCTGTTACAACTTGTTTTTTTCCTTAGAAAGTTTTGAAGTAGCTCAGGTTATTCCTCTATTTTATTCTATTTGTATTTCTGTATACTATATTATTAGTGAAAACTAATACACTATATTGAGTGCTAATTCTATTAAAGTGTTTTCTTTGATTTTTGTTTTCGCAATTAATCTCGTACTCTGGTTACTAAGGAAAGATTTGGATTGTAGCATGAACAGTCTAATGATTGTAAAAAAAGAAAGCCCAAATTTGCAAGCAAATTCAGGCTCTTTCGACTAAGGTCTCAAAATAAGAAAACTACATCTTTCGGGTTGAAAACCTCTATATTTTTTAAATAGTTATTATGCACATACCATGCCAAACTATATTTTCACTGAAAATTTATTTTCAATAATCACAAATATAAAACATATTCAGTTAATTCTAATGAATATCTTTATATATCCACAAATTAAACGCTTTATCTTCAAATTTCGTTCTATTTTATATAGAAAAATTTCTAATATTAAATGTTAATTTTTTTAATATTCTAAAAATCAACGCTTTATAAAATTTGTTCTGTCGTGTTTTCTATGTGAAAAGTGTCAATATATTGAAAATGAGCAGGATCATTATGTGATTTTTCTATATATATTCCCTCCCATTCTTTACCACAATCGTTTTTTATCGTACTGTTATTTAATACGAAAGTACCTCCAGCTTTTATAAGAATTTTAGAATCTTCAGGCATATTGATACCACAACTGCTTACTAACACCGCATTTCGTTCTATAGTAAGATTTCCGTACACATCTACTGTTCTACTCCATATCTGAGTGTCCCTTATAGTAATAGATTTTTCTTCATCAAGATGACACCATTCTTTAATGATTAATTTTCGTTTACTCGATGTTTCATTCATCATAGTATGATAAGTTTTAGCAATCTGACAAGGTGTATAAGCCATCTGGATAGAATTATAGTCCATTACGTTATTTGAGACTACCCCATCACACGGTTTTGGTCCCGTATTCCAACAATTGGGATGTGCAGGTGTATCTTCACAACCATCATTTTTCACCCATGAATGGCCCAAACTTAATACATGACCTATTTCATGATTCAACAATCCTGCATGTGTCCATGAATTTACTTTTTGCGTTCCATTTACCCCTAGTTTAACACTATGACCTAGAGCGATTCCTGCAGGTGATGCTTTATATTTTCTTGATCGCACACTATCCGGGTGATGGACCATATAAAAGATATTTAAAATAGTATCCTTATTTACAGCTAACTCACGAATCAAACTCTGATCATAATTGTTTGAATTTTTACCATGATTTACAAAAAATGGATCTTCAACATAATGAAAATAAACCCCATCATCATTCGGAATAGCTGGATTCGGTGTTAATACGTATCGGAAAGGAATAGGCTGAACTTCAGTTTCGTTTCCTTCAGGTAATTTCATTTGCACATTCTCACGTAATTTACCATTCGCATAATAAATCAATTCTTTTGCAAAATCAATTCCTTTATCTGGATTGAAATTTTGTGTACTATCCAATGAATTGATAAAATGAAAATTTACCCGGATCTTTTTCTTTTCATGCAAAAACGGATAACGTTCGTCATAGTAAAAATGATGAACTTTTCTACATGTTCTCCTCAGCATTTTCTGCACTAACTGTGACGTATCAGGAAGAGCTTTTATTTGACTTAAGGACATTTTATCAAGTGTACTGTAATCATTTAGCCTTAGACTTCCAGGTGCTTTAGAAGAAATGCATGCATATTGAAAACAAGCAATAACTACCACTAAAACACAAGCTTTAAGAAGTACTTTTACATGTTCAGACCTCCACATACACTTAAGACTTGACCTGTAATATAAGTTGACATATCAGATCCTAAAAAGATAGCAGCATTGGAAACATCAGATCCTTTTCCTAATCCTTTCAACGGGATGTTGGCTAAAAACGTCTCTTTTGTTTTTTCATCCAAAACATGTGTCATATCTGTTTCAATGAATCCCGGAGCAATTACATTGGATCGTATGCCTCTAGATCCTATTTCTTTCGCTAATGACTTACTAAAACCAATAACTCCTGCTTTCGATGCTGCATAATTAGCTTGACCAGCATTTCCGAATACTCCTACTACTGAGCTAACATGAATAATTGACCCTTTTCTAGCGCGTAGCATATAACGCATTGCATGTTTGCTCAAATTAAAAACTGACTTCAAATTAACATTGATTACTTTATCCCATTGATCTTCTCCCATTCTCAGTAACAATGTATCACTTGTAATCCCTGCATTGTTGACCAATATATCGATCTGACCGAAATCCTCAACAACTTGCTTTATGAATTCTTGTGCTGCATCAAATGAAGATGCATCGGATTGATAAGCTATCACTTTTTGATCGGCACTATTCAGAGAGGATGAAATTGCATTTGCTTCATCTGCTGAAGATCTATAAGTGAAAGCTACATGTGCACCTTGTGCTACGAAATCTTCCACCATTGCTTTACCTATTCCTCTAGAACCACCTGTAATAATAGCTACTTTGTCTTTTAATAATTGCATAAATATGATTTAAAGTAGTAAAGATGGCAAAATTATATAAATCTATTGTATTGATTTTTTTACCTATAACTGTCCGCCACAAAAGCATGCATTCTTACGGAAAGCTTTAGATTTGATCTATAAATCTTGTAATATGAGACTCCTTTTCGCCTTTCTTTTTTTAAGCTCTTCTTTATCTGCCCAATTGATCACAGGTGCGTATGACTTTCAAGATGATCCGGCCAAAAAATATGCTTTATATATTCCAAGCAACTATAATGAAACTATTCCTTCCAAGGTAATAGTAGGTTTACATCCATGGAATACATCGAAATGGGATGCGGAATCTTGGGCGGAAGAATTAAGTGAATTGGCAGAATTGAATAATACGATCTTAATATGTCCTGATGGTGGGGAAGATGGTCAGATTGATGATGATATTGATACCTCTTTTACAACGTTTCTTATCGATCAAGTAGCTATGAATTATAATCTGAGTTTAGATAGTATGTATTTGGTAGGATTTTCGTGGGGAGCAAGGACTGTATATACGTATGGGCTAACGCATAAAACTAAATTTGCTGGGTTTATGCCGATTGGAGCAGCAGTTGAATTGCCAGTTGTTGAAGATCTTATCCAAGATGTGGAACAACTTCCTTTTTATATTATTCATGGTAATTTAGATAATCCAGGTGTTCGATTTTATCCTATCCGTGATGCATTACAGGAAGCAGGTGCCTGTGTCGAAACAAATTTACTTTCTCTTGTAGGACATACAATTGATTTTCCTGATCAGTTGAATATATTGAATACTGGTTTTCAGTGGTTACTTGATAACAATTGTTCGGCCACAAGCTCTTTAATTGAAGTAGAAGTTCCAGTTCTTTTGTCAAAACATGTTTTTACACAAGGGGAATTTCTTCAATTTCAATCTTTTCAAAAGGAAACGTTCGAGGTGTTCAATTTATCAGGACAAGGTGTTTTAAAGGGTGCAGCGGAAGGTATAAACTTAGATTTTCCAGCAGGATCATATGTTATACATATTGAAAATAATAAAGCTTATCACATAATTATTCGTTAATTTTTGGTCATAAAAGCAGCTAAATTTGAAAAAAAATTATAATACCTTTACATTCGTGTAATTGACAGCCTTTTTTTCAAACACATTGCGCTTCAATTACGTTTAAGTGGTAAACACTGGCCAATGAGATTTTTAGTAACATTTTTTTGTCTTTTTTTAGTTGTTGGGGCTTACGCCCAAATTGAATTTACAGATTGTGATGATCCATTTGTAATTCAAGACCCTATTGAATGGTGTTCTGATAATGCACAGTTCAATAATGTAGGTGTAGGTGCTTCAGGCTATGGTCCAGCATCTTGCTGGGTCAATACGGATAATGATATATGGCTGGAATTTACGGCTTTTGCTCTAGCTGTAAATATTGTATTGGATGGATCAGCAGGTAATAATGATATACTTGCTAGCCAAATGGCTCTGTACTCAGGTTCTTGTGGTGGTGTGATAAACGAATTGAATTGTGAATCAGGTACAGGTGCGATTAATATGTTTGAAACTGGTTTAATTATTGGACAAACCTACTTTATACGGATAAATGGTTTAGCAGATTCTCAAGGTAATTTTAGCATATGTATTAATAATTATAATCCTCCAACTGAACCTGGACAAGATTGTATTACTGGTGCTGTCTTATGTGACAAATCACCTTTTGTGGTGCAAGCGGTATCTGGAGCAGGAGTTGATCCAGATGAAGCTGATGGAACATGCTTAGGAACTGGAGGGTTTTTAAGTGAGAATCAATCGACATGGTTCAAATGGACAGCGGCCAATGATGGAACGTTAACGTTTACCATCACACCTTTAAGACCTACAGATGATATAGATTTTGTATTGTTTGAAATTCCAGATACTGAAACATGTGATAAGACGGCCATTCGTTGTATGGCCACAGCGTGTGAAGGTCCTACTGGTCTTGACCTAACAAGTACAGACTTAGAAGAAGACTTAAATTGTAATCCAGGAGAAGATGGTTTTGTCCGTTTCGTTGACATGGTTGAGGGACAATCTTACGCACTTATGGTAAATAATTTCACAAGC
>JAHDGD010000238.1 GCA_020627825.1 Saprospiraceae bacterium | reverse complement strand
CAATTGCTAAAATGCCTGTATTTTGTCTATAAAAGCAAAACTCGCAACAAGATTTGTTTTTTGTATCATGAGTTTCGGTAAGTTGATTTTTTCGTTTTGTTTTGATATGGTGTATGCTCATACACTTGCTTTTATGTACGACAAAATTTCGACATTTTTTAACGCAATTGGACTTAAGGCCGAACTTTCTTTTTCTGTTGACATGAAAATAATTTGATCTATTGTATAATGGAAAGAAAGTTCTAGTTAGATAGAATACTGGATAAGGAATAAAATCATACCGCATGCTATTTCAACTGTCTGTAATACATTACCGATGTTCAATTAACGGCGGCATTTGACAAGTTGACAGAGATGCATACATGTACAAGGCTGATTTTGTTTATCTTAGCAGCGTAAGAGAAATAAAATAGAACGAAGTAGATGGATATAGACATGTCAATAGCTCATAAAACCATTTAACCCGCATTATGAAATAGAAAATCTATTATGACCTAAACTGCCTTTGAAATAAAGGCTACGCCAACTTTTGCTCACTCACCATAGTGGTGACTATGATTCATTCACAAAAGTTGTTATTTCTTCGGCATTTCAGGTCTCATCACGAAGTTCTATTACATAATGCGGGTTTAAAGGGTCATCTTTTTCCTAAAAATTCCTCGAATTAGCTATGGCTAGTCCTTCGGAATTTATAGTCAAACCTAACCCTTTAAATGGTTTCTGATAAAATTCCTTATCCAGTATTCACGTTAAATATGTGTTCAATAAACAATCTATGAAAGTCAATACATTAGTGTTCTTTTTTCTTTTAGTGAGCTTTGGGCTTAAAGCCCAAAACCCTAAAGTCGTAGGCTTCCTACCTCATTATCGATTCGATCAAGTAGACAACATTGACTTCAATGCCATCACGCATTTAAACCTTGCCTTTGCCAACCCCGATATGGAAGGTAATTTATCCTTTGAAAATGCTCCGATTGCATATACCATAAACAAAGCAAAAGAACATGATGTCGAGGTTTTTGTGTCCCTTGCAGGAGGATATCTTTTACCAGAATGGGAATTAGCGTGGAATTCCTTGATGAAAGAGGAAAACCGATCCGCATTCATACATAAAATCGTCAAATATGTAGAAAATAACAATTGCGACGGAGTAGATGTAGATCTAGAATGGCAATATGTTGATGCACTTTATTCACCTTTTGTCAATGATTTAATTGATTCTTTACATGCACATGAATTACTCTGTTCAGCGTCTTTACCAGGAACCTATCGCTATCCTGAAATAACAGATGAAACCCTAGAGAAACTAGACTGGATCAACATGATGGTTTATGATTTAACTGGCCCATGGGATCCAGAAAATGCAGGACCACATTCTCCTTATAGTTTCGCTGAATCTAGTTTATTCTATTGGAATGGAGAAGGAGTAGCGAATGAGCGCCTAACCCTAGGAATGCCTTTCTACGGATATGATTTTGAGGGTAATCAAGGTGTCACTTCCTTTACTTATCGTTACATGGTACATATGGATGAGGAAAATGCATATCTTGACCAAGTGGAAGAAAAATATTACAATGGGATACCTACGATAAAAGCAAAGACACAATTGGCTATAGAGGAAGAATTGCTGGGTATTATGATATGGGAGCTTGGACAAGATCATTATAGTGATTTTTCATTGTTACAAGCTATTGATGAAGAGATCAATGCTATTACCTCATTTTCAGAAGAACAAATCAGAGAAAAGGCTTCTGTTTTCCCCAACCCATTTGTAGATCAGCTATATATTAAACATGCACATCATTCCAGGATACAATTGTATGATATGAATGGTCGGATGATCCTTAACATCGATGACGAAAGTAAAGAACATAAGATCGATGGACATTCACTGGCTCCAGGCCTGTATGTATTAAGAGTACTTTATGACGATGGTATAGAGATACGAACTGTATCGAAAACACTTTAGCATTTTATCGAGATACTGAATTTCGTCTTAATATACTCTATTCATACTGCCTAATAAAGGAAGCAAGGTGTTTTTATATGGATAAGATTTAAAAATATAGTATTATTACGATACTAAAAGATCAAGCATGGCTAGACACGAAAAGAAAACAAACAAAGGGCTCATTGAAAAAATAGTAGAGAACAAAGAATTAAATCTTTGGGAATCTTTAATCCCTGTTGTACTATTGGTTGGGCTATTGTTTTATAATATCATCTTTAAGGAAGGTGAATGGTTTGGTGGATTTTCAAATCATTACATATTACTTTTCGGAGGATTGGTAGCTGCAGTTGTAGGGTTATTTAATGCGACATCTTTAGACATCATTGCCACGGAAATATTCAACAACTTGAAAAGTGTATTTCTACCGATTTTGATTTTATTATTGGTTGGTGCTTTGACGGGCACTTGGTTATTTAGTGGGATTATTCCGGCTATGGTGTATTATGGTTTACAAATCCTGAACCCTTCCATATTTCTTCCTGCGTGTATATTGATTGCAATCGTCATTTCAATAGCAACAGGAAGTTCGTGGACCACTTCTGCAACGGTGGGGATTGCATTGATCGGAATAGGATCCGCGCTAGGTATTGATACAGGAATGATAGCAGGTGCCGTAATTTCAGGAGCTTATTTCGGCGATAAAATGTCTCCGCTGAGTGACACGACAAATTTAGCACCAGCGATGGCAGGAACAGATTTATTTACGCACATCAAGTACATGACCATAACAACGGTTCCTACAATTTTGATAACATTAATAGTGTTTACTTTTTTAAGTCTTACCCAAGACACAACAGGATCAGCAGATATATCAGGTCTACTACAAGTTATGGATGAAACATTTTATATCAGTCCCGTATTGTTTTTGGTACCGGCTGTGGTAATCGTGATGATTATATTCAAAGTCAAACCGCTTCTAGCCCTTGGTTCAGGTGTGGTGCTTGCTGCTATTTTCGCCTATATTTTCCAGAAGGACGCGGTGGCATCACTTGATCCATCGTCCGTAACGGCTTTCGCCAAAATGATCTTTACGGAAACATCTATTACAACGTCAGATGAAACATTGAATGAACTATTTAATGCAAAAGGAATGATGGGTATGTGGCGGACCATAGCATTGATATTGAGTGCAATGGTATTTGGTGGAGCGATGGATGGAATAGGTGCATTGGCACGCATAACAAAATCGTTATTATCTGTAGCAAAATCAACCTTTGGCTTATTCGCGAGCACGGTGTCGAGTTGTATTGGTTTGAACATTGTAGCAAGTGATCAATATCTAGCCTTGGTAGTACCAGGTAAAATGTTCAAACAAGCATTCGAAGATAAAGGGTTAGCACCAGAAAATTTGAGTAGAACATTAGAAGATTCAGGTACTGTAACATCGGTATTAATTCCATGGAACACATGTGGAGCATACCAAAGTGGAGTTTTAGGCGTAAATGTAGTGGATTACTTTGCCTATGCTATATTCAATTGGTTGAGCCCTATTGTCACTTTAATCGTTGCTGGATTCAATATCAAGATCCGACAATTGGTACGGAAGACGTATTAGTGTGAGCGGTTTTATTGTATAAGATTAATCATCTTGGCGCAAAATATAAATTGTTCTTTGTTGGCCATCAAAGTATTGTAATGACAAAAGATACAATGAACAAGGAAGATGTTTCAAATTAATATTTTCACTAGGATATAAAGAGGCATATTCCAATTGCCCTTCCGTAGACCTCACTAGAATTTTGGCAAGTTGAGGAATGTTATTACAATGTAAAAAGTCATTAACAATAAAAGGAACATTGGCATCAAGAATTGAAACTTGTTCTAGGTATTGTTCAATTGATAAAGATTTATCGTATTCGTAAATGTAAACATCCGAATCAAAAGGATGCAACGAATACTGAGCTTGGGATAAAGAGTAAAGGTTTACGAATACGAAAATCAACATAGATTTTCGCATACTATCAGTTTTTGTAATGCAAATATATTAAATATTTTTATAATGTATAAAATACTGATAATAATTTACAAGTGGATAAAACAAAACCATATATCTATTAAAAGAAACAAACGCAATCGTGATTTTTTATTTTATTTATCCATTTAAATACAAAATGTAATAATACGTTGTGTAAACTGCTAAATCAAGACTAGAAGTACACGTCAACTACACCATAATATTAAAATTATTCTTAATATAATGCAATAATCCAACAAGCTACAAAACACTCACTAGCAGTTACTTACAAAGTATTTTAAAATTAACAGTAAAAAAGTGGAACGAAATACAGGGTTCATTACACTAATAGAGAAACAACCTATGAACGTATTCGAGCTGCAATGTGGAGGCTATTACAGAATTGAAAGTTTGGCTTCTTCCAGAAACTGTTATTTTGAAAAAGAAGTTGAAATCGAAAAATGTAAATCCTTATTCAAAAGATATTTATCGAGCTATATTGATGTACATAACATGTATTTTTCTAGTTCGGGATATCAAGTATTATTGA
>JAHDGD010000237.1 GCA_020627825.1 Saprospiraceae bacterium | reverse complement strand
AATTAAATACCAATTTACAGTGCTTCCCCTCTACTTTTATCCAAAAACCTTTTTCAAATGCCTCACCAGTATTCTTGCATTTTTCTTTCAAACACGGACATAAGTTGACATTCATTTACCCTTACATTTTCATCTCCCTTTTTGGGCGAAAGCCCCATGCTTTTAAGCACCAAATGCTGCATACATTCCCAAGAAAACGATAGCTCCTGCAATAAAGCCTATGGCAGCTAACCAAGCAATTTTCTTCAAGTACCATATGAAATCAATCTTGTCCATTCCCATAGCTGCAACTCCTGCCGCACTACCTATAATCAACATCGATCCACCAGTCCCTGCAGAATACGCAATAAAATGCCACAACTTCGAATCAAGAGGTTGATCATACATTCCCATCGATGCTGCAACTAATGGCACATTGTCAATAATAGCAGAACCTACACCTAGTAACATAACGACAACGTCTTGATTTGGTACAGCGGTATCCAGTCCATTCGCAACATATGCCAATGCGCCCATTCCTCCTACTACTAAAGTTTCTAATGCCGCAACCGCCATCAAGATTCCTAAGAAGAATAGGA
Source organism: Saprospiraceae bacterium (assembly GCA_020627825.1). GTDB lineage: Bacteria > Bacteroidota > Bacteroidia > Chitinophagales > Saprospiraceae > JAHDFB01. The sequence goes on along the minus strand of JAHDGD010000237.1, from coordinate 3,954 downwards.
TACTGGACATTTCGATCCGACTCAAAGCTTTATGTGCACTGTAGTGGTGTTTTTTCTCTTCTGTGAAATCTTCCTCCGGATGAATGTATTCAGATACCAACCATACAAATCCCATACTCAACATCATCCCGATGTATGGAGGTAGATGCGTAAGTACTTTGAAAATAGGAACAAATATGATAGCACCTAAGCCTAGAAATAACATGGTTCTACTGGATAGTAAGCGGTGTGATTCGGACTCTTCTGATTCATTGATTTTCAATTCACCTTGGAAAGGTTTTAAAAATAAAGCCACTACAAATGGAACCACAAAACATGCAATCGACGGAATGACCAACCACTTAATCAAACCTACTGTACTCACTTTTTTACCTATCCACAACATCGTCGTTGTTACATCTCCTATAGGACTCCATGCACCTCCTGCATTGGCCGCTATAACCGCAAGTGAAACGAACCATATCCTGGATCCTCTTTCAGGTATTAGTTTACCTAGTAAAGTCACAATTACGATCGTAGCTGTAAGGTTGTCAATAATCGCGGAAAGAATGAAGGCAAGAATACCCACAATCCACAATAATTTCTTTTTATTTCGAGTTTTAACCCACCCTTTGATGATGTCAAAACCTCTATGCAAATCAATGATTTCAACAATGGTCATTGCTCCAATCAAGAAAACTAAAATTTCAGCAGTTTTACCAAGGTGATGCAATAAAGCGTTCGCAAAACCATCGGCTGGTCCTCCATGTCCATCATGTCCACCTCCATGTGCAGCATCATGGCCCATAGAAAATATGCCACCATGCGTGTCAATTGCATCTACTAATCCTAGATTAAATCCTACGGCTAAAAGAGCCCATATCACAGCACCCATCAATAAGGCTGGTACTGTTTTATCTAATTTTAGAGGATGTTCAAAAACAATGGCTAAATACCCGATAATAAAAGTAAGAACTATTGCTGCTACCATTTCGCTTTATTTGTTTGAAATTTTGCTGTCCTAATATGTCAGCGGCGGTAAAGATAAAGATTTAGACTAAACTTCCAATTTTCTAAACAGCGACAGTTTTTAATTCTTTTGTTAATTCTTTACATTATACTTACCGTCCAAACCAAGTTTCACTGGTTATGTTGAGGTTGTTAAATACTTCAGTACGATAAAATTCATTTTCCTTTGTTCGAATAATGCTAAAGGATTTCCAATTCGAATGGCGGTTGATATGATTATTTTTAAAGTAAAAATCAAGTTGCTTACCGCTTTTCGTTTCAATTTTATGCATATGTCTGTACAATAAATATTGTCGATCTGAGCATAATGTAGAAAGGTAATTTGTGTCAATGTTTTCTGTTTGAATAGTTGATGAAAAATAAACGATAACCGCTTTATGGTCGATAATTGAATACAATAAAACGATAATGGCAAGCGTCGCAAGAAATTGATTGATGACGTGATGGAAGGTCCATTTTTCTTTTATTTTTAGATGTGTAATGTATAGTATAGCAAGACAACTTGTTAAGAAAATCAAGAGACTCATACGCTTCATAGTCAATCCATAATCCATAATGTACAACATGTTTTTTGCCCCAACTAATACAACATAAATACTATTTAATCCAAGCCATATGGTGGCCATTTTTTTCAATAAATTATTCTTTGGATGAAAATTTAGATTATCTCGGAAAAAGATGAGGACAACGATACAGCTAAGTGCTATGGTAAAAGAGGCAATATACGTTCCTGAATGAACCATATTGCTTAGGTCGTATGCAGAATATTCTACTGAAGAAGAAAAAAATATAAAGGCATCAAAAAGTAAAACACAGCCTAGTACTATATTCAGTGCTGCAAAAGTTATGTGACCGATTCTAAGTTCTTGGGTCAAGCCCAAAATAGGAAAAGACTTGTATGGACTCTTTCTTTCTTCGCGAATGATTTTTTTAGGAAAAAAGCGGAATTTGATAAGTCCTAGTGTGTTCGGTGTGACAAAGAATACTCCAAAAAATATAAAGAAGAGTATCCAAAGGAAAAAACGTTCAGGTGCAACGATCGAATTCATATCATTCAGAAAAATTGAGGAATATTCCGTTATATAAGTTTTAAGCAATTGATTGGAAGCACTATACAATAAGGAAAAAATGGAAACGATGCCCAATGGAAGTAAAATGTATGGCCCTATTTTTTTGACTTTCGACTTGTTGATCAAACTAATATCTAGGGTTAATCCTTTGTACAATGTATTAAAAGGATGTAATATTTGAGAAATAAACCCTTGCATCCATGAAGTGATAACGTTTTTAATGGAATTATTATACAAAGAACCTATAAGGCTCATAAGGGAAAGAAAATATATAGTGTAAGCCCATTCATTTCCCAAGTAAAAAATATTAAATGCCGAAATGATCAGTGCGAATCCGCTCCACATATAAACCTTATCGGATATGCTTTTTTTGTGAATAAAATAACTTGAAATAACTAGGATAATTGAAAATAAAAATAGATTAAGCCCTGTTCCAAGAATTTTTGAAGAAGCATCATAAAATAAAAAGTCAAACAGCATAAAGCATAAAAAAGCCACTTTGACTTTTATCCATTTAGCTGATTTAATGCCGAAAAGAAGGGTTTGAAGTAATGATTTACCGAGAAGAGTTGCTTGTTTCATAAAAAGTACTTTGTATTTCAAAGTGAATAATTAAAAAAAATCTGTTCTTTTTATCGAACAGGAGGTGTAATTCAGTTTAACGGTTTGCTAATGAGCAGTGTTTTTTTTGATAAAAGATTCAAGGATTGCCAAATGTTCTTCAAATGCTTTTTTACCTTGAACAGTTGCTTTATAAGAGGTTTTTGGTTTTTTTCCAACAAATTCTTTTTTGAATTCTATGTAGTTTTCTTTTTCAAGTGTATTGATGTGGCTAGCTAGATTTCCATCAGTTAAGTCAAGTAGGGTTTTAAGTTCTTTGAATGGTACCCAATCATTCACTACAAGGACAGACATAATCCCTAGTCGGATCCTGTTGTCAAAAACTTTATTAAATTTATTGATTAGATTATCCATTGGTTTGCTGTGTCAAGTAGATTTTAGCACCGTAAATGATGTGGAGTATTCCAAATCCAATAGCCCACATTTCAAGTCCATATTTATTCAACCACAAGGTAAATAATCCAAGGATGATCTCCACTAAACCGAGCGAGTTTACATCCTGTAAGGTATATTTTGCACCATTAATCAAAGCTAATCCATAAAAGACTAGCATGCTTCCGGCAACCATCTGGGGTAATCCCATTCGAATAAGTATCAAACAGAAAAATCCTCCTGTTGCAAGTGGTATAGCGATATTCAATAACATCAGTCGAAAGCTTTTAGTCCATAGCTTAACTTGATGTTCTCTTGTCTTTTTAATGGTGAAAAATAGACCTACTGTAATAGATACGATCAAGGTCAAGATGGCAAGACTATAAAGCCAAATTCGGGCATGTTGTAAGGCATTTTCTGAATCACCAAGTCCATCAACAAAATACCAAAAAATATCACTCGATTGAAAAGGAGCGGTATGCGCAATAATGAATACAATTGCAGCCGCTATAAGTGCAATAAGTCCTATTCCAATACCCGTCATTCCACTTAAGGAAACAAACTTTGTAGACTTTTCCATAAGAGATCGTATGTGTGTAAGATCTTTTAATTGTTCGCTGTATTGACTCATACCCATAATTTGAAGATTTAAAAGTACTTTGTATTTCAAAGTTAATTATAAAATGTCAATCCTTCCATATTTATTGTATGAAATAAAATAATTAAACCCGAATGTTGCATTAGAGCTTTGTTATGCGGGCTGAAAATACTATAAAATCGTGCGATTTGGAATATGGAACATAGCATCGTTATGGTTCATCTGAAAACGCCATCGAAGCGTTGATTTTGATGTAGTTTATGCCTGTAATAGATTGTTTAATGC
>JAHDGD010000045.1 GCA_020627825.1 Saprospiraceae bacterium | reverse complement strand
TTAGCAGTACAGAAATCAGAAAGAATATCACCATTTGGAAGCAGAGCATGAGCCCAAATTTCAACTGTATTATCACCAAGATCAGCACACGTATAAACTCTTCCTGTATCCAATGGGTTCTCAGAGAACGAAACTGTTACTGGGAATCCACAAGCATGGAAAGATCCTGCATCAAAGTCATTTGCCCATATATCAATCATACCAAAGTCCTCTTCACCATCACCATCCGTATCTTGTGGCATTAATTCAATAGCCAATCCATTTAAACAGTATGGTGTAGGTAACTTGCAGTTTACAATAGAGAAAAACTGTGTAATAGAAGTTGTATTTCCACAACCATCTTCTACAGTCCATACAATTCTATGACGACCTAAAGGATATGTTCCAGAAGCATCAATTGATTCTCCAATTACAGTACCTGAAGTAATATCAAATGATCCATCATTAAAAGCATCTATTCTATATGAATATACTAAATCTGAAATACACTCATCTTCAGCAGCCGCAGTTAAAGTAATTGATCCACTTTCGCAATCATCATCAAATGTACAAACACTTAATTCTGGATAATCACCAGTAAATGTAGGTGCAACTGTATTAATTACTTTTATAACTTGAGTATGCGTAAATGTTGTAAAATCGCCATTTGATTGTTGGTTACACCAATCTAAAACTTCCCAAGTTCTCAATATTTTAAAGCAAGCGTCATCTCCATTCACAATAGAGAATACCTTATCATCATAATCAGTTCCTACTTGATCACAAGCATCATCGGAAATAATAGGGAATCCACCAGTATTTGAAGGATCAAGTGAAGATGGATCAACACATTCACTTAATGTAATATCACTAGGGAAAACGATATCATTTTCATCAAATGGCTCATTATTTACGAATGTGATAATTTGAGAACACTGAGCAGATCCGTTAGGATCAGTTGCAGTAAATGTTCTGATAATAAACCCTTCTCCACAATCATCTATATTAATTGAAGAAGACTCAGACATTGTTACATTACAGTTATCAGAAGCAGTTGCACCATCTCCAAAAGCATCTGCTAAATTATCAGGATCAAATGGAGTATCACAATCAACTGTAATATTAGCTGGACAAACAATTGCTGGTGGCAATTTATCTTGAACATCAACAGAAACCATACATTCATTGAAGTTTCCATTTTCATCTGTAACTCGCAGAATTACCATTACCTCATTTCCTATATCAGCACAACAAAACTCAACAGTTTCACTAAACACAAACTGAGAATTTCCACATCCTGCACCATTATCCATTCTTTTAACTAAGTATGTTACATCTCCACAATCATCATAGCTTCCATCATCAAATGAATGAGCATATACTATTGCAGTACCATCTAATGTCAATGAAACTACTGTATTTTGATCACACACCACTACTGGTGCAGTATCATCTTGGACAGTTATTGTATATTCACAAATTGATGTATTATTATTGTTATCGTAAGCAGTTAATGTTACCACATTATCTCCTATTGGAAGACTCACAAGACCACCTGTGAAATCAGAAATAAATAAGTTTGTTGTAGTTAAATCTACTCTTAACACTGAACCACATTCATCTGACAATTCAGGTACTTGCAATAAAACAATAGCTTCACAATCTGTACCAGCAGTGGTTGAAACAGAATAATCTGATGGACATGAAGCAAATACAGGTCCTTCACTATCTACAATTTCTATTACTTGTATATCTGTTAGTGTATTACTTGTGTTACAGAACCATTCGTTTACAACCCATTCTCTCATAATCTTTTGCACTCCTCCTATACTTGGTAATACTAAGTCAGTATAAGAAACAACTGTATTACAAGAAAGGTCAGTAGTAGGGAAAATAGGAGCTCCAAGAAGAGTAGGTACTCCAGTATAACTTGGATCTGGGTTACCTTCAGCATCTAAAGGTATATCTGCATCACATGGAATTGCATCCCCATTTGCCTGAGTTAAGTCTTCAGGGAAAGTAATATCATCAAAATCAATTCTTTCAACATAAATATCTTGACTACATACAGCAGAAACATTACCACTTGCATCTGTAGCTTGGAAAGTTTGAGTTATTACTTCAATAAATTCATCATCACAAGGGAGATCAGTAGTTGTTTGGGATATTAATGTAACAGTAGGATTAGGATCACAAGCATCATCAACAGCAGGAGTGTAATCCTGAAGATCGGTACAAGATACTGTGACGTCAGCACAAATAATAACAGGAGGAAGTTTGTCTTCGATATTAATATATCCCCATCCTGTATTACCACTAACTTCGTCAACAACTTCAGCTATTAACTGCTGATCGATGTAATCTGAAGTTACAATAGGTGAAGTTGGAATTGTTACTTCATCTAATGTTTTAACATTAACAACAAAAACACCATCTGGACAAGTGGTTGTTTCATCATTAAGAATCATTTGGTATGTTACTTCAGCTTCACAATTCTCATCTAATGAAACTTGTGTTGAGCTATTTACGCCCAGGGAACATTGAGCATTGGTGTTTGTTAAACCTAACAAGAGTAGAACAAAACTACTTAGGGTTAGTCTAACTAAATTTTTAAATGTAAAATTTGATTTTTCCATGAGATCCATCATTTAATTAAAATACTGTTTGGGAATATGAATTACTCAAATCCCTGTTATAAAAAATATTACTGAATACTGTTAGTATCAAGGACAACTCTGAAATTGAGTATCTCTTGATTCGGATCTATTATCGAAATATATTTTAGTCCTATCTCAGAATAAGCTAAAACTTAGAATCTTTTATGCCTCTAAAAAATAGTTGGCATGATTTTGGTTCTGTATAAAGATTCCCTGCAAATATAATAACAAATCGTAATATGTTCATGTACACCTATAAGGGTATTTTAAAGATATAGAAATTCTAATATGTTGTTAACGGTTGATTAACAATGAATTAAACCAAATTTTTACCGATGGAAATAATTGAAAAATGACTAAAATTAACACAATACGAATTAGTCTAGGTCTCAAAATACAAGAGAAAATATGATAGCACCTTAATTTTAGCTTCTAAACAAGAATTAGATTTAATAGAATAAAAATATATAGGCCTTTAAAATCAATAGTAATGTATTGAATGATATACTGTAATATAAGCTTCAAAATTTAGAAATATAACTTCAGTCAACAGAATAGCAGAAAGAATAGAGCTTATTTTAGAAGAATAGCTTAAACTCAAATTATGTATTAGAATTTGTTATGCGGGCTGAAAACACTATAAAATCAAACTATTTGGAAGATTTATCATAGTATCGATTTGGTCAATCTGAAACCTTCAGTGAAGCGTTGATTTTGACTTTGCTTATGCCAGTAATAGATTGTTTATTGAATAATTCTGGTTAAAGGGATTGAATTCCCATTCTGATATTGAAGGTAGTAATATATGTTAGAACTAGAATAGACAAAAGAATTATGTTTTCCATGCTGATACAATATAGGGAAGAATAATTCTTACAGTGTGTAAAATCTTGTATTCATAATACTTAGATATCCTTCCTAAAAGGACATTTACTTAAGATTCAATACAAAGTAAAAAAAAGCCCCCCTTCAAAAATTGAAGAGAGGCCATCCCAAAAACCGATTTTATTTTCGGCTACGACTGAAATGATTATTCAATGATAATCATTTTCTTAGTAGCTACGTTATCTCCGTTTTCTAGTTTGTAGTAAAGTACACCTGAAGCTTGGATGTCATTTCTATCAAGAGTTACAACATTGTAACCTTTAGCAAATCCATCAACTCTAGTGTAAAGTACTTTTCCAGTTACATCGTAAACTGTAATTGTAGCATCACCACTTGTAGGTAATTCAAAACCAATAGTAGTCAATCCATTAAATGGATTCGGCTCATTTTGGTAAAGAACGAAGTCAGCGTCAGTTACAACACCTTCATTAGTTCTAAATACTACATCACTTCCTAAGATCTCTAAGTTAGATCCTACATAAGCCTCAGCTGTTAAACCAGTTGAGTTAATGTTAATGATCTCGCTTAAGTTAGCAGCTGTATTAGCTTCTACAGTAATTGTAAATAATACTGCATCATCAGCCAATGTCAATCCATTTGCTAAGTCTACAGACACTACTACACCACCATTTCTTAATCCAAAGTTATTCTCGTTTACGTTCAATGCACCTGACTCAACTGAAATGAAGTTAGCACCTGCTAAATTCAATGTGTACTGGAATCCAAATACTTCAGTGAAATCCTTAGCTAAGAAAGGCACTGTGTATGTTCTTCCAGCTTCAACAGCTTGGTCAACTACTACAAACTCCATGTTTTCGTTTGATCTTGCTTCAGCATCCATTGTAAGGTTAGCTTCTGCACTCTGGTTAATATCACCATTCTTAATAGCTACGAAATCATTAGTTTCATCAGCACTTAAGTTGAAGATATCAGACTCCTCGTTAAACTCACATGGAGCTTGAGGGTTAGGGAATGCAAAATCACTTTCTACAAATCTCCAAGAAGTATTGTTAGGGAATTCATCGTTAGAGTACTTTCCTAATAATAACTTTCTGATTTGGATGATGTCAGAACCATTTACTTTACAATCTTTATTTACATCAGCTGCAATTAAAGTATATGGAGAAGTAATTGGTTGTAATCCTAAGATATGCTTCTGGATTAATACAATATCAGCAGTTGTGATACCATTTAAGTGGTTATCATTTTTCTGAGGAGTAATTGTATAATCTACATGTTGTATAAGATCGAATGCATAATACTCATCTACAGTTTCTGTCATTGGGAACTCAGGGAATGCAGCATCAGTAATAACATCTACTCCATTTACACCATCGTTATTTTGAGTTTTCAACTCACCATCAACTTCAAAAGTAAGAGTACCAGCATCTGGACAAGCATCGAAGTTATCATCGATTCTTAAACTAGCTGTACAGTAATCCCAGTTACCATCTGCATCAGTAACATAAATTCTTACTTCGATAATAGCACTTACACCATTAGGGATATAAGAACAATCAAATTCCCATCCTGAAGTAGACATGCTATATGCTGCTTCAGCACTTAAACCATCTACATCACTTTCAGGTACCATAGTTAAAGTAACTTCACCTTCACAATTGTCGAAAGAACCTGCATCAAAGTCTTCTGCCCATAATTCGACAGTTCCTGTTGATGGCATTACTGCTGTTGCTAATCCGTCAATACAGTATGGTGTAGGTTCCTTATCGTTAACGTCTATTGAAACATCTTGTGCACATGTAGCATCATTTCCACATCCATCACTTACTAACCAGTAGATAATGTGATCTCCGATAGGGAATTCAGATAAACCAAGTGCACCTGGAGTAACTGTTGCAGACTGAATCCAATCTGTATCAATTACGTCATCAGCTCCTACATCTAGTCTCCACTGGAATCCGAAGTAAGCAGCATCAGTACAGTTATCTGTACCTGTAATTGAAATAGCGCCGTCAAATCCTGTACAAGATTGAGCAATTACATCGATAGCTTCACACTCAAGTGTTGGAGCTTCATTGTCAAATGCATCTACCTCAATAAAGAATTCAAAGTATCCATTTTCAGAGTTGTAAGGATCAACTTCTCCTTGATCATTTACATAATTCTCTTCGAAAACACACTGGTCGATAACTTCATAATGTACTAAGTACTTCTTACAAGCACCACCTGCAAAGTTGAATGTATCAACTTCAATAGATAATCCTACTTCAGTACATAATCCATTAATATCGATGTCTAATTCTGGAACAGAAAGTCCATCAGCACAATCAATAGTGATTGCAGGAAGGTCATCATCGTTATCGTTGTTATTATCATTTACATCACACCAATCATAAATATTGTTGTTCAATTCAGCAAAGTTAATTCTATCACAAGTTAATGTGTTAGAAACTTCAGCAGTTACAGTAATGAATTGAGAACAAGTAGATGTTTGTCCTATAGAGTTAGTTGCTGTAAAGTTTCTTATTACAGTTCCTGCTCCACAAGCACTTGAACCTACGATTGATTGAGTTACTGTCACATTACAAGTTGCAGCAGCTGTAGCAGCTCCAAATTGCTCATTTAAGAAATTATCACTTAGGTCTTGTAAGTTTCCTAAACCAGCTAGGTCAATACAAGATATAGTCATGTCTTCAGGACAAATAATAGCAGGCGCTAATTTATCTTGAACTTCAACTTCTACCATTGAAACATTACAGTTGTCACCACTGTTTCCAACAACACCATCCATGTTAGCGTCATCACAAACTTTGAATTGAACCATAATAGTTTCTCCTACGTCAGCACAACAGAAGTGTACAACATCGTTGAATTCTTTGTTATCATCAACATTGTTAGCAGATACTTCGTGTCCATTCTCAGAACCAGCATATAATCCATACTTATCTAGAGATGAACAAGATCCACCAGCATCCATTCTTCTTACGAAGAATTCAATTGGTCCACAACCATCGTGTGATCCATCATCGAAATCTTCAGCGAATGCTTTAGCAACACCGTCAGTAGAAAGAGAAACTGTTCTTGAAGTCTCAGCTACAATAACTGGAGGTACTAAATCAACAACTGTTACATTGAAATCAGTAGAGCTACTGTTTCCACAACAATCGCTAGCAGTAACTGTAATTGTAATAGGAGCTCCTGGCATTGTCTTAGCAGGATCTTCTAATACGAAACTATTTCCAACCTGAGTTCCAGCACTTGAGCTGAAAGTATAAGTGATATCTTCACTTGCAGTACAATTATCTGTTGCAGCAGCAGCAGGTAAATCAATTGTAGCACCACATCCCCAAATATCAGTAGAGATAGTCATGTCAGCTATTCCAGAAAGTTCTGGAGCTGTAGTATCTTCAACCTTTAGGATTTGTGTTGGAGTAAGGATTTCTCCTGTACACCAGTCTAGTATTGTAAATTGTCTTACAACTTTGTAAGAGTTATTTGTGTAAGAACAAGTCTGGTCACAAATAGGAATTACAACATCTTCGTAATATGTAATGATTGTTCCACACTCACCAACTCCACCTGGAGCACCGTAAGTTCCTGCATCAAGATTTGGATCACCATTCGGGTGGAAAGGCTCATCAGAATCTAAAACAGCAGCGTCACATTCAATTGGACCAGGATTACCATCTAAACCATCATAGTTTTGTGGTAATGTCAAAGTCGCTAAAGTTTCTCTGTTTACAGTAATTGTTTGAACACATGGCTCAGCTTCATTTCCAGAAGCATCTGATCCAGTCCAAGTTCTAATAATTTGAGAAGCAAATGGATCAGTACAAGAACCTTGTACAACAACCTCAGTATACTCAACTTCACCGTTTGAACAGTTATCCACTAACTCACCACCTGGTACAGGTACACCTGCAGCATCGATAGTTAAGTTGAATGAGTTGAATGTACCGTTATCACCTCCTACATTATCATCAACTGTCAATAACCATGTTCCTGATGCCATCTCACCATTGAAAGCTGAGAATGCATCTACTGGAGAATATGTATTACCTACAGCACTAGCACCACAATCAAAAGCAGGGTTACCGTCAGCGAAAGTTGCAACTAAATTATCAACATTTCCACAACCATCGAATACTGTAGCTACAGTTCCAGAAGGAGACTCAAGTGTGATAACTAGATCACCAATCCAAGTGTGAGAAATATCTAAGTCTAATGATACATTACTAATTGCTCCACCATTTACAGCTATTTCAGCTACTGCTGGATCCAATAAGTTATTTACAGGTAAACCTGGAGTTCCTAAATATGGAACTTCACCACCTGGAGTAGATGCTCCTACGTCTGTAGGATCAGTACATAATAATGTAATGTCTTCACACTCTATACTTGGAGCTAACTTATCTTCAGCAGTGAAGAATCCCCAACAGAAATTGTCTGGGTTGTTAGCATCATATACTCTAATTTCATGAGTTCCTAATAAAGAAGAGAACTCGATAGATTGTCCTTCAGCTACAGGAACAGCAGGACCACTTCCAAATGGATAAATTTCCATTGCATAGTTCTCATAACATCCGTAAGGACCACCTTCTAGGAATTGATCAGCAAAGAATGTAATTGAACAAGTTTCATCTACAGAAATATTTACATCACCATTACATGTTAATGTACTAGTTTGTAAATCTTCTGGGAATTCATTAACTGTTACAGAGAATGTACATTCAACTTCATTACCAGCAGCATCAGTTCCTCCGTATGTTAATACAGTTGTACCAATTGGGAATAAATCTCCACTAGCTAATTCATTAGAAGGATCAGGAACACCATCTTCAGTAGCACTTAATACAGCCACAGAAATTGCAGCATCAAGAGAAAATCCAATCGAAGCAAAAGTACCTGGAGTACCTAAACCACATGCAGGAGCAACAATAAATGTAAGTTCTCCAGTCGCAGTAGCACCATCACAAGCAGCAGGTGTATTTACGATTCTAGAGTTCAAAGTTGTTCCAGGAGTGAAAATTTCTACCCATACACCTGTAGATGTAACAACAGGAGGAGTATCAAATACAACTTCAACAACTGTACCATCATCAGCAGGATCAGCTGTATAAGTCTGAGATCCAAGTGGAGTAAAACCACCACCTGTGAAAGGTACATCTGCACTTGCAGCATAAATATTTACTGTTGCAGTTGGAGAACCACCAAACGTTTCTTGAGAAAAGAAAACACTTGTTAATTCACCATCAGGGAATCCATCTACAAATTGTATAATTGAATTCTGAGCAAAAGGTGCACATGCTAAAGCAGATCCTCCAGAAGGGTTACCTACAACATCACAGAAAGGTCCTGCAAATGTTACAGGAGCAGCTGGACAATTATCACTTAATGGCACAGCATAAGTAACTACAGCACCACACTCACCTGCATCAAGATTAACAACGATATCATCTGGACACTCAATTACTGGAGCCTCTACATCATTAACCGTAACTGTAAATGAACACATTTCCATAGTTCCAGATAATCCTTGAGAGAAATAAGTCACAGTAGTAGTTCCTACTGGATATTCACCAGAAGCATCAGCAGTTCCCGTAAAATCATTGAATAATAAATCACTTAATATAATAACTTCAGGGATACAAGCAACAGCAGTTACAGTATTTGAAGCACAAATAGGGTTAACATCAGCATTAGCAGCGATAGTAAATGTTAAAATACCATCAGCAGCAAATGTGTTATAGTCAGCATTAGCAATTGTAACTGTAGTACAGTATTCTAAACAGTCTCCTGCTAATTCATCTCCTATTGTATCAAGAACAGTTCCAGCTTCATCTAAAATCTCAGCTAACTCATCTTCTTGAGTTCCGAAATCACCACTTACACAAATTTCTACATCAATAGATGTAATAAGTGGGTCAAGCATAGTTGGTACACCTGTGATTTCAACATCTGAATCGATAAGTCCATTAAGGTCACCTGTTCCGTCAAATAATAAATCAGCCATACCTTCGAAATCTACACAATCACCAATGATTGTATCAGTACAAGCATCAGACACCATTGCAGTATCGATCATTACGAATGCTCCACAAAGTCCTGGATCACTATCAACAATAATATCAGCAGGACATGTAACTAAACATTCTACACATTCAACTACTATTGAAGTAGCAGCTAAAAAGTCAGTAGAAGCAACACCGTCACAAGCTACTGTTCCACCAGCACCAGTGGTAAACTCAGCACCAACACCTGTAGCTAAAAGAGCCATATTTGGTGCACAGCCATTTGTATATGCTGAAGCATCTTCATTAGCAGAAACCGTTAAAGAAGCATCCCAACCGTCTCCGAATGTATCAGACATATTGAAAAACAGTTCGGTGTCATTTGGTACTACTACAGTAGCAGGCAATTGGTTATTTACACCATTGAATCCTTCACCACAGAAGTATTCGTTACCATCACCATCTACTAATTCGAACTCTACTTCACCAGGAAAGATTCCATCATCTTCCCAATCAATAACGATTGTCGTAAAATCGTCTGGTGCTTGAGCATAAAGACTTCCACTAATAGCAAAAATTGCTAAAGCTAAAGCCATTAAACATTTTGAATAAATTTTTTTCATAAGATTGAGTTTAAACAATTTTAAAGAGTGAATAAATCATAATACTCCTCAAAAATTGCAAGGGTATTAACATTAACTGTAAAATCTTCCGCTCTTACTTGCGCAGCAACATATGCAGCTAACATAGCAGAATCGAAACTAACACTTGCAGATCTTGCGTAAGCACTAGCTTCAGTTAAAAATGTTAATTTGACAGACTTTTCTGCAGCATTCAATGCACCAGTTTCCTGAGCATTTCTTACAGCATCAATTTCCGCAAGAATAACATCCTTAAATTCATCTTTCGTCATGTAATCTGTGCCATATTGATCAACAAATCCAGCTAAGGACTTATCGCTTGCTATAGAAACAGCTTCAGGAGAAACGCTCTGAGCAGACACTGAACTACCCACGAAAAGTAAAAGAAGTGCAAATACTCCAGCAGTTGCTAAAGATTTAACACCCTTTAAAAAATTAATCTTCATCATGAGATTGAGTTTAGGTTATAAAATAAATATAGTTTCAAATTAAAAAATTCAATATAATGACACCTTCGCAGATGTCGCAAACCTAAAGTCGAAAAGGGTAACAATACGTAGTACTGTACCTTGTTGTGTAGTAATCTTAGTGGCTAAAAAGCCTGTTTTCTTATCTTATTGTAGTGTTCTAACGGGTGAGAAGTTAGTAATTTCGTCTTTTTTACTGCTAATCGCATGTCAGAACGACACAAATATACACTTATGAGTTAGTGAAAATATACCTACTATAAGGTATTTTAAATATATGTGAAAATTTTAATATTTAAAATATGTACGATTAATACATTACAGAACTAAATTTTCAAATAATAAAATATATGATTTCAATTCTTTTTAAAGCATTCTGTAATTCTAGCTATTTTAAATAGGACTCAATAAAAAAGCCATTTATAACATACATTATAAATGGCTTTATATTAATTAATTCTTCTTTATCAATTAGTCTCGTTGCTCATAGCCTTTTTAGAGTCCAATACAATTCCTAATCCAATTTCATGCCCACCATTATTATATTGCTGTGATTCATGAAATGATATATTATAAGAATAGTTAAATCTCAATGAATTTAGTTTCATACCAATTAAAAAGCCAAGTCTATTATCTGCACCAGTTGAATAGGTTATTCCACTTAATAATTTATCATCTAGAAACTTCATTAAGGCATTTACATCAATATGTAATGGTACATTTCTGAACTTCTTAATATAAACACTTGGCTCTACCACCATATCATACCCTCCTATTGGAAAAGGATAACCTGCTCCAACAAAATAATTTAATTGAGCTGGACTTTCATCCATCATATTGGCTTCACTGATTCTTGATCTTACAATACCAGGTAACGCTATATCGAAAAATAAGCCATTATTTAATTCTCCATGTGCTCCTAAAGCAGCCTCAAAGAATTGTCCATCTTCTAATCGACGCAATAAATCTGGGTCAGTTGAATCATTTAATGTGTTTACAAGCACATTATTATTTACACCATATTGTTGATATTGGGCCGACAACCCCACTCCTACTTTATAACTTTCTCCTCTTATCACATATGCAAATGAAACAGAGCCTCTAATTGAAGATAAACTTGCAAAGTTATCACTTAAAAGATAAGCACCTAAACCAACATTATTAGCAACTTCTCCATTATAATGAGCTGCAAATGTTTTTGGAGCATCTGGAAAACCACTCCATGTATTTCTGTAATTAAACAATATGTTATGATTCCCATCAAAACCTACTGCTCCAGGATTAATTGTTGCTGGATTAAGAAAATACTGATTAAATATATATTCTTCTTGTGCAGTTAAACTAAACGTTAAACATGCAGTAATAATAAGTGAATAAAAATATTTCATTTTAATGATATTTAAAGACTAATACTTCTTAAGTATTTGGTATGATTATTAATAGGAATTACGTAAAATAGTTACTGTACCTTGATATACTTCTCTCAACCCTTCTGTAGTTATTACTTCCAATACCCACATATAGCCATTTTCAGGTAAATCACCGCCATTGCTGTGCACTCCTGTCCAAGTATTATCATAATTAGCTTGGCTATATACTGTACGTCCAAATCGATCAAAGACTAAAAGTGTATTATCTGTATTATCCAAGCAACTGATTACAAAGACATCATTGCTCCCATCCGCATTTGGAGTCATTATTGTATTACCTTCAAAACAAGGGCCATCATCATCGCAAGCCTCAATATCGAATTGTTCAGACACTTGACACCCATTTCCATCTGTAACAACTACGGTATTTAAACCATCCTGAAGCATGGTCGGATTATTACTCGTTTCAGTCGACCCACTATACTCATATTCATAATCTACTACTCCTCCTTCTACATTTACTAATACTTCTCCATCATTTCCATTACTACATTCACTAACGATAGAAACAGTAACACTTAAAGCATCAGGTTCTGTTATCGTGAAATCTTGACTATCTGTCAAACCATTTTCGTCGGTATAACCTAATGTATAATCTCCTGCACACAAGTCCATAATAGGCAAACTAACTGGACTCCCATTTAAAGTATAACTCACTGTTCCATTGGATAATAGTATATCCGCTGTAACCATACCGTTGCATTCTCCAGCACAATCATTTGAAAATCCATTATAATCCGTAAGATTCAATTCAACTAATACAACAGATGATCCCACGGTAAATCCTTCTGACGAAACAACACAATCATTTTCATCTCTTACTTCCAATGTATAGGTGCCACTTGACAATCCACTAATATCCTCTGTATCTTGACCACCTGGCATCCAGTTATATGTGTATGTCCCTGTTCCTCCTGTTACTGTTACATTTATTGCCCCATTTACGGTCAAATCTGTATCCATAATATTATCCAGTGTAATTACTATAGGATCTGGTTCTGAGATTGAATAGGACTGAACAATCTCATTTGGTGGCGTTGATGAATCTGTGATAGTTATCATATAATTTCCTGCCGCTAGGTCAGTTATAGAAGGGCTAAAATTATAAGGAGGACATCCACCAGCCATATCAAAATCTATTGACCCATCATTTCCTCCATTACAACTTACATTATTTATGGTGAAATCTAAGATACTCATCGGAGCAGGATCAACTGTAAAAGATGCAGATTCTTCACAATCATTTTCATCTGTAATCGTAACAGAATAATCTCCTTTACATAAGTCGTTTCTATTTGGTGAATTAGGACCATTATCACTCCAATTATATGTATAAACACCTGTTCCACCATTAACAGATAATGCGATTGATCCATCACAATCTGCTGTCTCGTTCATTACTGCGGAGCCAATTGTTATTGCATCTGGCTCATTAACCATAAAGGTTACGCTCGTCACACAAGTCTCTCCATCATCTACAGAGACTGTATAAGACCCTGCTTCTAAACCTGAGATGGTAGCTCCACTTTGGTCATTACTCCATTCATATGTATAATTACCATTCCCCCCATCTGCAGAAACACTTAATTGACCATCATTTCCTCCATTACAACTAACATCGTTACTTTGACTTGTTATTAAATTTACTTCACAAGGACAAGTAATTGTTAAAGTATTGGATTCAAAAACAAATGGAATACTTTCGACGTCACCATTCGTTACTTCAATACCACCATTCAAATTCCCCGTAAAATCTATTTGGGTCGTTTCATCACAATTACCTGCAACATCAAAACATATTTCAAATAATACTGTCTCATTGGCTAGATCTACACCATTAGTTGTTGGGTCATTCCAAAAAACTGCCAAAACTCCATCATCAACAATTCCGAAAAAATCAGCAAAAATTGGTAAGTCACCGTTTAAATTATCAACTCCAGTATATGTTAATAAATCTGTGTCAAATTCCATCGCATACTGAAATGACGCAATATCATTAAAATTTCTCGCTCGAATAGGAACACATGAATTACTACCTAAAATCAACTCTTGATCGTCATAATAAAAAGTCACATCTGTGGATCCTCCTTGTACCAGAATACAACCATCGTCAACAGTATATGGTATTATTTCTTCTTCAAAATTTGAAAAACTCGTCTCAAATGTTGTCGGAGAATCTAAATCACCAATCGTTACACATGCCTCTGATCCAGAAGGTGCGATAACATCATAACACAAATCAAATAATTTGGTACCGTCTGCTAAAGTTAAAGGTGCATCAAGATTTGGCGCCTGCCATAGAACTCTTATGGATTCATCAAGAACTACCGCCTGAGCTCCTACTAATGCTGAATTCTCTAAACTTGCATTATCTAATAAACTACCATCCCACAATATACCAATCTCTGCATTTACTATTTCGAAAAAACCATCTACAAAAACCTCTAAACATTGGCTTGTTCCCGATGCCGCACTTAAATCGGATATTGTAAGATCTATTTGATCGGAACCACCTCCACAACCTGCACCATTTATTCCAGCTGAACCATCATTTGAAGTAACATCATAAACAAATCCGTTGTTATCTGTAAATTCAATTTCACGTGGAGTGTTCGATAGATTAACAATTGTATTATCACACTCATTTCCTACCAATTGCAAAACCAATGTAAATAATAAATGATCATCTTCATTTATGGTAGAATTTTGAGCATTGGAAGGATTCCAAATAACCGCTAGCTCACCTGGATCTATTGAAGGCTGAGCTGGAGTTCCAAAATCTTCAATATCCAATTCTGGTACATCAGTTGAAATATTTTCAATTGCGGAAAATTCGGCTACTGAAGGATCCCAATTTATAGAAAATTGAAAGGAGGCAACATCAATAAAATCAGAAACTCTTACCTCTATAGATACCTCTTCATTCATATTGCCTGTTTCATCAGATATGGAAATACTAATCTGAGAAAAGGCGATATTGGTCACGAATAATCCCAATAATAATGTGCATATTTTTTTCATAAATTTTAATTCGATATGAGTATAGTGTTGTGGAAAATAATATTCCAACTTCAAAAGTAAAATAATAAACTCGAAAACTGTGTATATATTAAAGATTAATTATATATAACTGTTATTACTTAAGGAGAATATATTCGTTCTCCTTCTAAATAAAAATAACATTTGAAAATATAACGTCTATCACAATTTCATAAGTATCCTTAGATAGATACCGAATAATTTAGAAACGTTGCTTAAATGGTATATTTATACAAGACCATTGTCGTATGAAAATTTTATCAGTTCATTTGTTGAATTCACACTTAATTTTCGCATGATATTTTTCCTATGAACTGCTACTGTCTGATCACTTATATACAACTCTTGGCCAATTTGAAAATTTGATTTTGCTTGGGCAATATGTTGCAAGATCTCCATTTCCCTTTTGGTTAACTTTTCAATCAATTGAAAACTATCAATAAAACTATTTTTACCTTCTTTTTCCTTTTTTTGCTGATGAATAGAAGGAGTCATTTGTAGTCCTTCGCTCATAAAAGTCTTGCCACTTGCAATTACTGCCAATGCCCTAAATAAAACTTTGGCAGGCTCATATTTCGAAACAAATCCATCTGTACCATTGATAAAAGCTTTTCGAACAAACTTATCAGCAGTGTAACTTGACAGGACACAAATTCTAATTCCTTCGTGTTCTTTTTTGATGTTTTTAATAAAATCCGACGACTCATTATCCCCTAGATTTATATCAGTAATTAATAGATCAATATCGGTATCTTGAAGCTTTTTGCGGATTTCTTCTGTTGAGTTGCACTGTCCTACGACTCTGTAAAAATATTGTTCACCAGAAGTTAACAATAATTCAAGTCCATCTAGAAAAATTTTTTGTCTGTCTGCTATCAATGCCTTTACAATCATAGGATAAATCTATAGAAATAGTAGGAACAAAAAAAGTGCTATTTAGCTTTTATTCTTTTTAGGCTTTCGCCCAAATTTGCTTTTCCGTTCTTAATGAAAGCGGGTTCATTAAATTCTACTAGATTTGAAGCATGAAATATCTTGCCTTTCTTACGTTTAGATTCATGGTTTTCCTTTTTGCAATTATTCCATTTAGATTGCTGTATTTTATTAGCGATGGTGTAGCGTTTCTACTACGGAAAGTAGTTAAATACAGACTCAATACAGTTAAACATAATCTTGACCTTGTTTATCCTGAACTTACAAAAATTGAGAAACACCTGTTAATAAGAGAAATTTATAGAAACCTATCTGATATCCTTTTAGAGGGTATTAAGGGATTCTCTATGTCTAAAAAACAACTCATGTATAGACATAAACTTATGGACTCTGAACCTCTAGAGACTGCTTATGAATTAAACAAGAGTGTTATGCTCGTTACGGGCCATTATGGCAACTGGGAATGGGGCGCATTCTCTCCTAACTATTTTATTGACCAACAAGTAATTGGCTTTTACAAGCCATTGACTAACAAATATATAAATAACTTTGCCCTGAAAAAACGCGCTTTTACTGGAACAATTCTTGCTGATATAAATGATACGTCATTATACTTTGAGAAATACCATGATCGCAATAGTTTATTTCTGATGGCAGCAGATCAATCCCCTACAAAACCACATTATGCTGTATGGTTAAATTTTTTAGGACAAAAAACAGCATGTATTCATGGGATTGAAAAGTACGTTGATCAATATGATTTAGCTGTTTTATATTGTCATATTAAGAGAGTAAAAAGAGGATATTACGAACTTCATGTTGACTGGATTACACATCCTTCTGACGCAAAAAAACAATATGGAGAAACAACAGCATTATTTATGAAAAAACTAGAAAAGCAAATCCTGAATAAACCACAAGATTGGCTGTGGACCCACAACCGCTGGAAACACAGACCTGAAGCTACACAAAAATAATACCTAGTTTTTGAAAAATCGATTGATTGAAAAACGTTCTCCTCTTATTAATTGGCAATTAAATAGACCTGTTTCTAATAACGGGTCAATCTCGACCACAATAAGGTTTTCCCCTTCTTCTAAAGTCACATTTTTCTCTTGAACTAATAACCCTTGATTATTGTAAATCTTAATTATTCCATCTCCCGCTTCCTCTGAGAATGTCTTTAAATAGAAATGATCATAGACTGGGTTAGGGAATATTACTGAAGTTAAATCAATAGTAGGTATATCAGGACCATTTGGTATATCTTCATGATCCATTGCTCTAAATACTTCAGTTTGCATTAAATCTATAGACGTATTACGCATAATGATATCGTGAAGCCTTGTATGATGTATCACTTCTTTCCAATTCACAGGAATTGCATCATCATTTAAATAATAGAAACGATCACCATCTCTTAATGCTCTGAATTGTCTTTGAAGAATCGTGGTAACAAGCTCACCAAATAAACTTTCATTTAAATGAATCTCTGCCAACATTCCAACCCATGAATCAACATCATTTATGTCTTGATATATTTGCTCTAACAATAAAGAAATCTCCTCTTCATCACATAATTCATCAAAATTATCTAATGGTGGTAGACCAAAGTCTTGTCGTACAGTATTATAATCAGGCATTCCTCTTTCTCTTCCTCGATTAATATTAATGGCCGCCAAATCTAGACCTCCTTGACCAGGTTCACCAAATAGAAAATTTCGAACATCACTTATAATCTTACAATCAAAATCTTGTTGTACTTGGGTACCCATTCCTTTTATATACGGATCAATTCCACCAGCAAGATCTACAGCAAGTGGATTGAAAAATGCATCTTTCAAACTTATATTCCCTCTTGCGATAAGATCACCATTATTTCGCATCCTAATGATTTCGCTGTTAATCAACGTATGCCCCATTCTGAATGCAGAACTTGAAAAAATATTCATGATGCCTGGATTTACTTGAGGAAAATATCCATTATAAGATGGGATATTAATATTCAACACAGGAAGCCATTCATTGTATACTATAGATTGCAATTTACCAGCTACAATCTTACGGGCAAATTGATATACTTCTTCATCGCTTAATGCAGGAGACGTTTCCAATATTTCATCACACACTAGGTTATGTTCTCTTACAAACAATGTGTGCATGGATAAAAGAAGCGGATTTTCGTTCGCTCTAACATCTCCAGCAACATAGAACTTAGAAGAAGATCCGTCTGATTCCATAAATGGCGTACTGGAATCAATATTAGAATTAAACTCACCATCTGTAGTATTCCAGGGTAAATTGTTGCCTTGACTAACCTTCAACTTCCCATCTTGAAAAGATCTTAACCAATCAGCTCGTTCTTTAGAAGAACCATAAATTGCACTTCCATCAATGAAAGCAGTAATGGCATTATCATGTTGCCTTATATTTTCTGTATCAGTGCCTGTCCCTTCACTTGCCAAGGAACGCATCATGGGAATAATTTCACCTGGAGAGAAAAAAGGATCATTTAAAGGTGGAAAAATTATAGCTGCTTCCTCAGGATGAGTTGCAAATTCAAAATTTTCAACGAGAGAAATATCATGATCCAAAAATTGTCCAAAAACCCAAACAAAATCACTTAGATTTAACAAATCATCTATTCGTTCTTCTTGATCAAACAATAAATTAGATATCTCTCTTGGATTTAGCCTATTTTCTGCTGCCGGACTAGAAACCCCATCCGTATAAGCAGGAGTCGTAATTCTCAATAACTGGGTATGTGCTGCTCCCCATTCAGGGTTAGTTATATTATTACCTGAGCCATCAAACGACCTATTTTCTTGTGCATTCAATACGAATACAAAGAAAACAAGTATACTACTACACAATATCTTGCTTAAGTTCATAGATTATATAACATTTCCGCAAAAATTCTCCTCAAAGATATATTTATTTAGGCGTATGAAAAAGCAATTTGCGTACTCTAAAAGGTATTATAAAAATTTTTAATACATATGAATATTAGTTAATATGTAAAACATGTTTTTACAATTAATTTATAGATTAAGATTCCTAATATATGTTATATTTTTTTTTAAATATTTTTTATTAATGTAGTATAATGTTTAAATCTTCTAAATCATATAAAAATCTTAAAAGTCAAACATTACACATAATGGGATAGAAGACATTTTTTTTAAAATAGATACAGGTAACTAGCCGTTATAGAGCCAATGAACCCATTCAAAAACACATATTAAATTAGTTTCGTACATTCGTTTATAGATTCTAGTAGTATACCTATTTATTTTGGGCTCGAGCCCAAAAAACAAAATGAATTGAAGAACCTTAATAAATTTAAATATTTCATTGTATTCTTGCTTTTTTACGGAAGCCTATCCGCCCAATGGGATAGTTTAACCCTTAGTGGAATAGACACCATTTATGTCGAGCAATTTCGATCAACTTCTTCTTCACATACTCTTTATTACCCTTTATTAATTGTTGAAGAATGTAAACTTGTTGATGTTCGGAATCAGAATAAAAGCATACCATTTTCCTATGTTGATAAGTTTGGCCTAGTTCGATTAGATTCATTACCACTCGAATCCGATACGCTTCTATTTTACTTTAGACAATATGATCAAATAGTAAAAGACACACTTCAAAGAAGTTATAAAAATGGAATAGATAATACTGTCAGTTATATCGCATTAGACATCCCAAAGAACAATACAAACACAAGCCTATTGCCGCAAGGGCTTCAATATAGCGGTTCATTCGGAAGAGGTTTAACAGCTGGAAATAGTCAATCTTTAGTCCTGAATTCGAATTTTAATATGCAACTTGGTGGTCAAATAGGTGAAGGTATAGATTTACGTGCTGTTATATCCGATGCAAATATCCCAATACAAGCGGAAGGAACCACTCAACAATTACAGGAATTTGACCAAGTTTATATAGAGCTAACAAAAGATGAACAACAATTAACCGCAGGTGATTTTAGGTTAACCAAACCTACATCTTATTTTATAAATTATTCAAAAAAGCTAAAAGGATTAAAATACTCGAATTCTAGTTTATACTCTAAAAATGGGAATCTTTCAGTTGACGCTTCATATTCTATTAGTGGTGGAAAATTTCATAGACAAACACTACAAATTCAAGAAGGAAACCAGGGTCCTTATAAACTTTTAGGGACAGATAATGAGCAATTTATTATTGTTCAAAGCGGAACCGAAAGGGTGTACATTGATGGAGAATTATTAGTAAGAGGAGAATCTAATGATTACATCATATTGTACGATAGAGCAGAGTTAATTTTTACTGAAAGGAGACTTATTCAAAACGACTTTAATGTGGTAGTCGAATTTGAATATCTTGTGCAAAATTATGCACGCTCTATTCGTCATGTGAATGCTGACTGGACGCATAAAAAGAACAGTTTACAATTTTTCTCTTATGTCGAAGCAGACAGTAAAAACAATACAGGCATTTTTGAACTTTCTACTGAAGATAGAGAAGTTTTAAGCAATGCAGGAGATTCTGATGATGCATTTCAATCAGGTATATTCATTAATGATGCATTCACACCTTCTGGTGTTTTTTATGAAATTGAAATAACGAATGGAACAGATACCATTTTAAGATTCAGTACAGATACAACCACCACATTATATCAAGCTAACTTCACAGATTTAGGAATCGGTAATGGTTCGTATTCCATTGATGAAAACACAAATGCAAATGGACGTGTATATACTTATGTGGGAGAGGGCAATGGGCGTTATCTTCCGGTCATAAGATTAATTCCACCAGAAAGTCGACAGATGTATGGAATTGCTCACCAATTTAGATATTCCAAATCTGGTGCTGTTCAATCAGAAGTGAGTTTAAGTAATTTTGACAGAAACTTGTTTTCTTCTTTTGACGATGCAGACAATGTGGGAATGGGTATTAAAAGCACGTGGAATCATCAATGGAAGATTTCACAAAAGTCAAGCATTAAAACTTCTTTATATGGAGAATACATTAATCAAAATTTTAATTTCGTAAATCCCTATAGAAATAGTGAATTTACTATTGATTGGAATGTTCAGAATTTAGACATCACAACATCAGAAAAAATAGGTGGGATTGATTTGCTTTATGCATATTCTTCTAAATCATCGACCATTCAAAATATTCAATTACAATACCAAGGTAAACGATACAATAGAACAAATCTTTTTGATGGAAATCGACAAAGCATAAAAGGTAATATCCGGACTAAATCCATCGAATTAAGAACAAATACAAGTTACCTTGAAACAGAAAGCTCCTTTTTCAATTCGACCTTTTTTCGACCAAATGTTCAATTAAAGAAAGAATGGGCAAAATTTAATGGTTTATCAACTGGAGTACTTTACGATGCAGAAAAAAACATTCAGTCCGATCCAACATTAGATACAATTCTGAATTCTTCTAATACCTATGACGAACTAAAATTTTTCATTTCGTCAAAAGATTCTTCTGCCATTCGAACTGAAGTTTTTTATTCTACGCGTAGGGATCAGCTGGGACTAAATGGCTCTATTCAAGACTTTTCTTTTGCAGATAAAGCTGGAATAAATATAAAAGCAGTGGGTAAAAACCAACGGGTAAATTTTACGATTAATTATAGAGTTTTGGAAACTGATGAGCGATTCAATAATTCGGTAATTGATTCGGAAAACTTATTAGGCGGATTGGATTATCAATATAATCTATGGGATAATCTATTACGTGGAGTAACCAACATAAACTTCAATTCAGGACAAGAGCCTAAGTTGGAATTCGATTACAGAGAAGTAGCATTGGGAGAAGGGAATTACATATGGGTAGATGATGGAGATGGAGTCCAAACATTAAATGAATTTCAGGTAGCTCCTTTTAGCGATCAAGGAAACTTTATAAGGGTGAGTCTATTCAATAATGAATTCGAACAAGTATACAAACAAGATTTTACACAGTCTTTATTAATCAATCCTATTAAATGGAAATTAAGTGAAAGCAAGGTCAAAAAAAGTCTTGCAAAACTCTCCAGTCAAACCAATATAAGACTTAGCAGAAAAGATAAACAAGCAGGTGGTATTCCCGCATTCAATTTTACAGAATTTGACGTTACGGATGAAAATTTAGTTAGTTTCATAAGTAGTGTAAACCAATCGATTTTTTGGAATAGAGGTAATCCCTCTTATGATATCCAATTTAACTATTTAAGAAATAATAGTGGAATTCTGCTAACAACTGGAACAGACGTGCGTACTAGTGAAAATTTCAGTATTAAAGCGCGCAAAAATTTTGCTAAAAAAGTTGATATTTCGCTTATAGGTGAAAGAGGAAGTCAATCACAAAACAATCTTAATTTCCCTGCGAATAATTACTTGTTACAAACTGCAAAAGCTGAAATTGCAGGAACTTATAGAATTCAAAACAGTGTAGAAGCACGACTTAATTCAAGCTATAATTACAAACAAAACCAGTTAAACGTAGAAAAAGCGAATTCGATCATTCTAAACACAGGTATTAGTTATTCTACAAAAAATAGAACACGTATTGATGGAACCATCACCTACAACAACATCCTTTATACTTCAGGTGGTAATGCACTAGTAGACTTAGTTGTTCTAGAGGGCTTACAACGTGGGAATAATTTTCTATGGGAAATACGGTTCACGAAGAGATTGATCAATAACTTCGATCTTACCTTGAATTATAATGGTCGAAAAACTGGAGAATCTCGGACTGTTCATGTGGGAAATGCTCAAATAAGAGCAAGTTTCTGATTTTGTGATTTTGGTTACATCTAGACTAGAATAGCTCTACTTGAGTGTCTCAACTATACACATTTAATTGTTTTGGGCTTAAAGCCCAAAGATCATATAAATTCTAAATTGAAGATTAAACCCACTTAATACATGTGCTTTCTTCCATTGAAAATTTCTAAGTAGCTCAGGCTATTCCCCTTTTTATAAAACAAACTCACCTTTTGCAATTTGAATATATTTCTCGAAGGTCTAAAATTTATATGGCAATAGTGATCAGCGAGCGACATATCCATATAAAATATGAGAAGTGTCCGAATTGAAGTCGCAGGAATTACAAAAAACAGAGAACTAAACAAGCTTCAATATGTATGAGCTTGTTATATTTACACATCAAATAATTAAGCAAAAAAATCAAACATGAAGCTAAGAATTCTGAGTATTGTATTTTCAATGTTGTTTGTTTCTTCGATATATGGACAAGCAGGAGCATGGAAAAGTATAGAAAAGCAAAATATAGTAGTTGGACCGTCAGAAGTTGTGGAATACATTGAGGAGTATACTTCATTCCAGCTTGATCGATCTTTTTTCTCTAGTCATCTTGAAAACGCTCCTCTTGAGTTTTCAGGTAAAAAAGGATTAAAAACATCTATACCCATGCCTGATGGACATCTTCAAACTGTATTTGTATACCGTTCGAAAATAATGGAAGATGGTTTGGCTGAAAAATACCCAGATATCAAAAACTATAAATTTGCCTCTGAAGATAAATCAATCAGCGGACGATTTGCAATTTCTCAAATAGGTTTTACAGCAAGTGTTAGTTCTCCAGAAGGTAAAATTTATATAGATCGTTATTCAGATGAAAGTAAAGATTTTTATGTTAGTTATCTGACGAAAAATTACATAAAAGAAGCTGGAAAATCTCTAGCATGTGGTGTATCGAGTGAAGATAATGATGCTTTTTTAGAAGCTTTTAATTTTGAAAATTCACCTATACCGAGCGGTAATCTTAAGGCTCCTGAAGGGGAAGTTACGCTTAGAACTTATAGAATAGCAATAGCAACAACTGGTGAATTTTCTCAACAAAAAGGAGGAAATGCTGACGATATCTTAGCATTACTGAATGAATCCGTAACAAAATTGAATGAGATTTTTGAAAGCGAAGTATCTATTCGATTTTTATTAATTGAAGATAATGACAAAATCATTCACCTTAACCCGAATACTGATCCTTACAGCAATGCCAATCAAGGTGCTATGTTAATAGGCCAAAATACTACGGCAATAGGAAATATAATTCCGTTTAATGATTGGGATATAGGACATGTTTACACAAGTGGATGTTCTGATGTAGGAGGAATTGCTGCTTTACAGAGTGTTTGTGGCCCCAATAAAGGAAATGGTGTAACATGCCATTATTCAAATAATATAGACATTATTACAACTAGAGTAGCTGCTCATGAAATAGGGCACCAATTTGGGGCAACTCATTCATTCAACCATTGTGATGGTGAAAATGAAAGTTCAGGAAGCGGATACGAGCCAGGTAGTGGGCAGACTATTATGTCATATGCTGGTGGTTGTTTTACTGACGATGGTACAAGTTTAAATGTAGCTTCTGGACCATTTATTTATTTCCATGGGATTAATATAGAACAGATGATTACATTTTCACAAGAAGGAAATGGAAATACATGTGCTGATTATATTTCAACTGGTAACACCTATCCGCAGGTAAGTTTGGATTATCCAGAAAGTGTGTACTACATTCCGCTTGAAACGCCATTTCAATTGACAGGATCCGTGGTAGATGCTGAAGATAGTAACATTACATATTCTTGGGAAGAATTTGATCTAGGCCCGCTTTCTTTGTTGGGACAACCTATATTGGATGCTCCTCAATTTGTTTCGGAAGTACCAAATGAAACTCCTAGAAGAATCCTTCCTGAATTGCCAAAAATTCTTACTGGAATATATGATAATCTTGAAGTTATGCCATTTTTTGAAAAAGATATGACATGGAGATTAACGGTAAGAGATAATAATGGAGAAGCAGGAGGTGCTGACTGGGCAGAAACTCGATTCATTGCCACAGAAACTGCTGGCCCGTTTGAAGTACTTTACCCAAATACACCCATTCAGTTTACGGCTGGAACACAAGATACTATCAAATGGGATGTAGCGAACACCGATGGAGACCTTGTAAATTGTAAATATGTCAATATATTACTTTCGGAAGATGGTGGACTAACTTATCCACATTCGTTAGCAATAAACACCCCTAATGATGGATCTGAAGTTGTTTTCATTCCGAATGCAGTAAGCAATACAGTTAGAGTATGGATTGAAGCTGCAGATAATATCTTTTTAGATATCAGTAACGCGAATTCAACCATTTTAGAAGCAGCAGAAGCTACCTTTACAGCTACTGCCATTCCAAGTTATCAAGAAATTTGTTTGCCTGATATGGCAAGCATTCAAATCAATACAGATCAATTTTTAGGGTTTGACGAAGAAATTTCACTTGAAGTAATCAGTGGATTACCTGAAGGAGCAAGTTATTCATTTTCGCCTAGTACAGTTCAGCCAGGGGAATCAAGCGAATTAACGATTGATGCATCGAATGTAGTTAGTTCATCTGCTTATGACATAGTAGTAAGAGCAACAACTGAGTCTAGAGAAATAGATATCGTCAGTACCATAGAATTAGTTAGTGGTGATTTCTCTGATTTGGCTATTCTTTCGCCAGAGTCAGGAGAAAGTGGTGTTGAAATATTGAAAACCTTTACATGGGTAGAAGATACGGATGCTGATAGTTACACATTTGAATTAAGTAATAATCCAGACTTCACAACAGGATCTATACTAGTAAAAGAAACTGGATTAACAGAAGAGAGTTATACACTAGAACAGCCCATTGACCGTAATGCAGTTTACTTCTGGAAAGTAACTGGAATCAATCGTTGTGGTGACTCTTTTACAACACCCGTTGCAGCTTTTGCAGCTGAAGCATTAACATGTAAAGACTATGCAGAAAATGAAATACCAGTCAATTTACCTAGTTCTGGAACACCAACTACAATTCTTGAAAGTGTATTAGTAGCTAATGGACAAGTAAGTGATGTCAATGTAACCTTATTAAAAGGAACACATTCAAACTTTAAAGATCTTAGAGTAAGTTTAAAAAGTCCTCAAGGAACAACAGTATCTTTATTTGATAAGAGGTGTGCTGGTGCAACTTCTTTTAACGTAGCTTTTGACAGTGATTCTCCTGCAGATATTCAGTGCCCAATGTTGAATTCAGCAAAATATAAGCCTGAAGGAGATTTGTCTATCTTTAATGGGGAAGATTTAATCGGAACATGGGAATTAATTATAGAAGATTTAGTATCTGGTAATGGAGGAAAAGTAGATGAATATATTCTTAATATTTGCTCTAATGTCGCACTTGGTGAAGCTCCTATCCTTGATCGTAACAATCAACTAAATATTGCTCCAGGTGAAGCAGAATTAATCAATGATGGTCGATTAAGAGTACTTGACGGAGATAATGACAATGATGAGCTAACCTATACATTAGTTGAAGTTCCGCAATATGGTGAATTAAGACTTTCAGGTGTTACCTTAACGGTTGGTCAAACCTTTACACAAGAGGACTTGAACAACAATTATATTTCATACAAGCATACAGATTCGTCTACGGATCCACAAGATGATGCATTTGTATTTGTTGTAGATGACAGTGAAGGTGGATGGATCAACTTAACAACATTTACCATTGATATAAATCTTGTTAATTCAGTAGAAAATGAATTTGCCTACGATGTAAATATCTATCCGAATCCATCAAATGGACAATTCATTATCGATGTACTTGATTCGAAGTCTTCAGCTGTTACTATTGAAATAGTTGATGTATTGGGGCAAGTTATAACTAGAGAAAGGAGAACATCAGGAAATAAAATGTCTTTTGATTTAACAAATCAACCGAAAGGCACATATTTCGTAAAACTTGAGATAGAAAATTCTTACAAAATTTATAAGATTAACGTGCAATAAGACCACTTAATCTAATATGTACAAGAGGATTCATTTTGCAAAAAATGGATCCTTTTTTATTATACCATTTAAATTTTAGAATGTCGACAATAAATTCAAATTATAAATAGATGAGTTCGACTTATAAAATTGAGGAATAGCCTGAGCTATTTCGAAATTTTCTAAGGAAGAAATCACGTATTTTAAGAAGAATTTATCCGACATTTTAGAGTTTAAATGGTATTACACCTAC
>JAHDGD010000236.1 GCA_020627825.1 Saprospiraceae bacterium | reverse complement strand
TAAATTATGTAATTTGCACTATAAATTTCTTACCGCCAACTTAAAATATAAGTGATATTATTGAAAGCTTTTACTAACTAGGAAACTGTCAGCTAATCCAATTGCTGTTATCGCTTCAATTACCACTGGAGCTCTTAATGCAATACATACATCATGCCTTCCAACAATTTTTAATTCTTCAACTTGCTTTGTTTCATTATTATAGGTTTGCTGGCCTTTGAAAATAGAAGATGTAGGCTTTATCGCAACGCGGAAAACAAAAGGATTTCCATTTGTAATACCTCCATTAATTCCACCTGCATGATTGGTTTCAGTCGTACCTTTTTCATCGATGAAATTATCGTTGTGTTGTGAGCCCGTCATTTTAGCTGCAGCAAACCCTGAACCAAATTCAACGCCCTTAGTTGCTGGTACAGCGAAAACAAGATGCGCAATTAATGATTCTATGCTATTAAAGAAAGGATCACCTATGCCTACTGGTAATCCAGTAGTAATGGATTCTATTATACCTCCTATTGATTCCTGTGTTTCTATTGCGTTCTGAACAGCTTGTTCAATGTTTGAATTTCCTCCTGCTTCAATCAATTGAGCTGTTATGTTTACTTTTTCTCCAAGTACTTTTTTTGCAATAACCCCAGCTGCAACCAAACACAATGTTAATCTACCAGAAAAATGTCCTCCTCCTCGGTAATCTTGAAATCCTTTATATTTTTTTTCCGCAGTAAAATCTGCATGCCCTGGTCGATGATGAGATTTGAGTTTGGAATAATCTTTCGAACGCGTATTGGTGTTTTCAAACCATACGGTCAAAGGAGCTCCTGTTGTAAAATCGTTGAATACACCAGATTGCAAAGAAGGTTGATCTTTTTCAATTCTAGGTGTTGTCCCTTTAGCGCCAGCCTTTCTTCGGACTATATCATGAGTGAAATCTTCTACAGAAAGTGGGATTCCAGGTGGAACTCCATCAATTGTTATACCTACCCCTTTACCATGTGATTCTCCGAAAATGGAGACTCTGTATTGTGTTCCAAATTGATTCATAATTTATTGTAAAGCTATAACTTCAACTAAAAAGCGTGTGAAATTGATTTATGATGAACCGACAAATTTATGAAATTTTGAATCATAACATCACCATAGGTGGTCATATAGGATTCAGGGTGAAATTGTACAGCGTATATTTTATCTGTCGTGTTTTCAATGGCCATAATTTCGCCATCACTTCCTACAGCCAAGATCGAGAGCTCTGAAGGAAAAGAATTTTGGGCCCCGACCCAAGAATGATATCTTCCAGCAAAAAATGTAGGGGGAATATTTTTAAAAAGTGGACTTTCGCTTCGCTCGTCCAAAAGTTTTACTCGGTCCCTTATGCCATGATATACCTGAGGTAATTGTTTGAGACCTCCTCCATAAAATTCAACAATAGCTTGCAATCCAAGACAAATTCCCAAAATAGGAATGCGTTTGTAGTGGAATTGAATGGCAGTATTAAGTAATGCTGATTCACTCGGCAAGCCAGGCCCTGGAGAAATGATCATTGCATCATAAGAAGTATGAAGCAATTCAGGATCATCGTTCTTAAGGATGTGCAAATCGATAGGATGAGATCGTAATAATTCAACAACATTATAGCTGAATGAATCGTAGTTGTCTAGTAAAACAACAGATAATCGTCTAGAACGATTGAGCTTGTTTGTCATTTGTACAGTTATATATAATAGACGGCTTGAAAATGTAAAATACTACCGATAAGAACAAAAATATGCCATATTGTGTGGTCGTATTTTTTGTCTTTTACATAAAAATATACACCACTAGTATAAGCAATGCCTCCAAGAATAACTAAAGTAGAGACTAAGATCGATGCATTTTCAAAGAAAGACTTTGCAATAAAGACAATCATCCATCCAAGAAAAAGGTATAAAAGAACACTTACACGTTCAAATCGATTAAAGAAGAACAATTTGAATACTGTGCCGATCAACACAATACCATACATAATGCTCAGAAATAAAATGGCAGTATTGGTATTAATGTATTCTAACATAAATGGGACATAGGTGCCAGAAATCATAAAATAGATACTGATGTGATCTATTTTTCTCCATATTTCTTTTGATTTGTTATTATGAACAGAATGATAAATTGAGGAAGAAGCGAAAAGAAATAGAAAAGAAAGCCCATAAACGATACTAGCAATTATAGGTGTGTAACTTTCGCTTAAGTAATTTTTATATAGCAAAAAAGGAAAAGCAAATAATCCGAAAATAATTCCGAATATATGTGTTATCGCATTCCATTTTTCTGTCGATTCTGTATTCATACAACTAAAATTGTTCTTTTCTCAAAGAGACTAAATAGTATAAGCTTAATTCCTTAGTCAATAGTGTCTGTAAAACAAGTAAGGGAGCCTAAAAATTATGTATATCTACAACAAATATGGGTGTCGATATGGTATTTCTACAAGATTTCTGTTATTTTGCGTTAAAATCTGAAAAAACAATGAACGGAAGGACATTAGCGATTGTAGCACATATAACTATAATAGGCTGGGTCATAGCGTTTGTTACAAACAGTAAGGAGAAAAATGACTTGGCGACATTTTATATTCGACAGCTTCTTGGTTTGCATATAATTTCTGCTGGTCTTTTTTTAATTTCATTAACTCCATTTGGTTTTATTTCGACTATTTTGAATGTATTGGTGTTCATACTTATTATTATCAGCTTGCTTAACGCGATAAATGAAACGATGAATCCATTACCAATAATAGGAGAATATTTTCAGGAATGGTTTAAAACAATAAACTAAAGCTATATCATTAAGAATATGGTATAGAAATTATGGTTATCATCTTTCAAAATATCGACGAGTTTAAAAAGTTGTTTCAAGAACATTATAATGGTCTTGTCAATTTCGTGTATTCAAGATATGTGAATGATATGGATGAAGCACGTGATATAATACAAGCAACATTCATGAAGATTTGGAAAGGGAGGGATAAGATAGATGTAACTTCTTCGCCAAAAAGTTATCTTTATCAAGTGGCGAAAAATTGTTCTTTGGATCATATAAGAAAGTATAAATCTAAAATGAGTGTTGTTCTAGAAGACGACTTAGAACGACTTGACCGAGTGGAAGAAGAAGTATCCAAAGATGCAGATAGTTTCTATTTAAGAACTAAAATTGTAGAGGCACTTTCTGTATTGAAACCAAAAACTAGAGAAATATTTGAGCTAAATAAATTTGAAGGACTTACATATGAGGAAATTGCTAATCATATGGATATATCTAAGCGTACAGTAGAAAGTAATATTGCAAGAGCACTTGTTTTATTGAAAAAAGAATTATCTCAAACGTTAAAATTTTAAAGAATGTGTGATAAACATGTGACAATCAATAAAAGGTTCGTCTTAGAAATGAAGTTATAGAAAAAATTGAATTTATGTAAGTTATAGCAATGATGATTAGAGAAGAAATATTATTAAAATACCTCAATGACCAGTGTACCCCAGCTGAAAAAGTAGGAGTAGAAAATTGGAAGGTAAGAAATCAAGAAGATTTCGCGCTAATGGAGGCTATTTTTATAGAATCTTCTCAGGCGAAAAATATAAAGCTTTTCGATGTAGAGTCAGAATGGGATGCATTCATGGATATGGTTGATGAAGATGCAACAAGTAGCGACGTACAAGAAGCTAAGGTTGTTGATATCAACCAACATAAGGAAGAAAAGCCTATCAGTTTATGGCGAGAATTAAGACCTGCGATTTTAACCGCATCTGTTTTATTAATTGCTGTTGTTACTTACTTAGTGTATCCTCGCCAGATTGTACATTTGGCTGGAGCTGATGGAATGGATTTAATATTACCAGATGAGACCAAAGTTACATTAGCAGAAAATGCTACTGTTACATATCCGAGCAGTTTTAATGGAAAAGAAACTAGAACAGTAATTTTAGATGGTGTTGCAACTTTTGACGTTACACCTGATCCAGATAAACCTTTTATTGTACAAACCAATTTAGCAGGAATTCAAGCATTGGGTACTATTTATGAAGTAGATGCTAGTGAATTGGCTAAAACTGGTGTAAAGAATATAGAAGGATTGATCAATTTTTATGATGTAGTAGATACAACGAAATCAGTTCAAGTTGAAGAAGGAGAAAGTTTCTCCTATGATGGGTCTACATTTGAGAATACTTCTCCTCCGGATCCGGTAACTCTTGAGTTTCCAATTCCAAAAAAAAAGATTAGTTACCACTCCGTCAGAGAAGTAATCAATAGAATTTACGCTGTTAGTAATGGACACACTGTCCATAAAGGTGATAACATAGATTGGAATAAGAAAATTCCTATCGATCTAGAAACAAATGACTTGAACACGTTACTTCAAGAAATTCAAAATAAAGCGAGTGTTACCCTTATAAAAAGAGATTGCTCCGATTGTTATGAAATTCGAAGTTTCAGAGTGCGTAATACATATTAGAAAAAAGAAAAAATAGCAAATGCCCTTATTTGATTCATTCAAGTAAGGGTTTTTTTATGTTGAAT
>JAHDGD010000235.1 GCA_020627825.1 Saprospiraceae bacterium | reverse complement strand
AAAAATTAACATTTAATTTTTTAAACTAGCTGAAGAAAACAGCGAAATGTGGGTATTAATGTTACTGTTACAGGTAAATTTTTAAATCTATCTGGTAACAGCGATGTGAATTTCGAAAAAATGCACAAGAGTTTAAATAATATGTTTGATGGCACAAATATAGATATTTCCAAAATTAATTTTGGTACAGAAGAACAACCTCTCTTTTTTGAAAATGCTAATGTAAATTTCAACTTTGATTTTTCCGTTGCGGAAACATTAGGAGATATATCAGAATCAGATCATTTAATCATTGCTGCCCCATTTGCGAAAAACAAAATCGCAACAGGAGTAACCTCTCAAGAAGGAGGAAAAGTTGTTTATGTAGATGGAGGTTTATTTTCAGGTGTATCTAATAACATTTTTAGTAGAGCTACACAAGTAACAGCTCACGAAGTTCTATCACATTCTTTCAATATTGGACATAGTAAAAACCCTTTTAAGTTAGCATATGGTGGTGGAGCAGATGCTATCTCTTGGTATGTATCTAAAAGTGACATAAGTAATGCCGTTTCAAATGCCGCTAGTGGAAAAGTAAATAAGGGTAGGGTATTGCAGTCAGGAATATATGGAAAAATACCTAATCAGACAATCATTGGGACTGATGGAACTAAATATCATATATCAAAGGCTGGCGTTAATATAAGTAAATTAAATGTAAACTTAGCAAAGAAACACAGAAGAAAATAGTTGTAAAAACAACAATTCTAAACAAATATGAAAAAGAAAAAATTATTATGGCGTATTGGCATATTATTTATCTTCTTTATCAGTGTTGTAGCCTCTCCATCAACATCAGTAGTATGTATACTTAGAAACGAATTTGAGCCACCACAAGCGATGGAACTTATTGCCAGAATTGATGGACTTACTGTTGTAGATACAGTAGTTCACAATACACTAATGTTTCCAATGGCTTGTTGTACAACTAACTTAGATTTAGGTTTTCATAAACTTGAAGTAATAGTAAATAATGAGATAATATACAACACTTATTTTCTTTGTTGGTTAGAAGCACAGTGGTTAGAAACTTATATCTATTCAGAGATATATACAAAAGATACAACAATGATTATTGATGTTGATAATCATTTTATTCGCAGATATTATCAATAATAAAAATTACTATATATTTTTTTTTTAACTAGTCCCCCTTTTTACTCAATATGTCCCAATACATTGAAGAAAAAGGGGAAATTTTTTTTAGAAAAATAACAAATAGTAAGTATACTCACCGCTCCCCTTTTCTCATGGACTATGGCGCACGCTGGTATGATCCGCAGTTGGCAAGGTGGCATAGTGTTGATCCGTTGGCGGAAGTAATTGTATCACATTCACCTTATGCCTATACTTTTAATAATCCAATTGCTTTTAATGATCCCACTGGAATGATGGGACAGTTTTTTTCTAATTCTCACATAGAAACTACTGTAGTTAATAGGGCAACAGGAGAAGAATTTTATATAAATGATGGATATGATTTTATTTTTCATGTAGATGAGGAAGAATATGAAGAAATTAAAGAAAAAGGTTATATTCCTTATCATCTACGTGGAGCTTGGACTAAAGAATTTTTCTGGCAATCCTGGTTGGGAGTATTAAAATCAGACGGCTCTATATCCGATGAGATAACTCATTTTCTCATTACGGATAATATTGAACCACTTGTCGAGGGTATTAGGACTAATAATCCTAAAGCACTTGTGGGCATTGCCTCTGGTAAATTAAAGAGATTAAAAAAATTAGCTAGATGGGTTAGAAAGAAAGGCAATAAAACTAAAGAAATACCAGGTACCGCTCAAGGAGGTGGCGATTTTAAAAACGATGGTCGTGATGGAGGACAGGTTTTACCCAGAAAAGATGCAAAGGGCAAGCCTATTACTTATAGAGAATATGATATAAATCTCGCACCTCGACATGGTGCAAAACGTGGAAATGAACGAATGGTTGTGGGTTCAGATGGAAGGGCATATTATACAAGAAACCATTATAAAACATTTGAGGAGTTTAAATATTAGATATGATAAAGAACGAAAACGATCTTGATATGCTCATTTTAAAAAATGGGTCAATTGTAATGTATCACAATACTGTGATTCTTGAAGAGGACATTAAGTGGTTTGAGAAAAGCCGTTATGAAATATTAGATATAAATGTTCAAAACTGGAATTCTAAAAATTTTCATAAAAAAGTTAAGGAGAATTTTAATTTCCCTGACTATTATGGGGAAAATATGAATGCTTTTGAGGACTGTCTTAGTGATTTATTAAATAAAAAATATAGAGGATTACTTATTGTTTTAAGAAACATTGACATTATTGCAGAACAAGACAGAAATCTAACTGAAGGATTTTTAGGAATTATTTCAAGTATTTCAAGACGCTGGTTATTATATAGTCAATTTTTAATAGGAGCTATACAATCTAATGACCCAGATATTCACTTTGGCACACTTGGTGGTGAAAAACCACTTTGGAATAGTGATGAATGGTTTGACGAAGATAGAAGAAATAAAATTATTCCTTCTCCCTACACTGGACCTCCCCCCGAATTACTTTGATACAATAAGGGTAGCCAAGTTCACTACACCAGAAGAAGGGCTGATGCTCTTATTGGAAAGAGAACATACAGGAACAGTAAGGGTTACAGGAGAAATGACCGTAATGGAGTTTAACTATCAAGTTGATAATCCTACTTTGGAAAGATTTGTTTTTAAAGTGAAAGAAGTACTAA
The DNA here is from genome assembly GCA_020627825.1 of Saprospiraceae bacterium. Taxonomy (GTDB): domain Bacteria; phylum Bacteroidota; class Bacteroidia; order Chitinophagales; family Saprospiraceae; genus JAHDFB01. The sequence continues at coordinate 1,795 of JAHDGD010000235.1, read as the reverse complement.
AAATGTATCCGATAATTGGGACACCATAAATCAAAAAATCCCCTCTCTACCTAAGCCCCCAACCTTAGCCAGAGTGAGGGAAAATTTTACATTAAAAAACAAGCAACGCTCGCGTCTATTTCTGCGATACTAATGATGACGGCGTACCCGAAATTTTACAAGAAAGCCATTACTACCCTTTCGGTCTATCCATCGAAGCACTTGCCGATAATGGCAACCCCAATAATCAATACCAGTACAATGGCAAAGAGCGCAACGAGGAGCTAGGGCTAGATTGGTTGGACTATGGCGCACGTTGGTATGACCCACAGTTGGCGAGGTGGGGACAGGTGGATCCGTTGGCGGATAAATATGATGAGTGGAGTCCGTATAATTATGTGATAGATAATCCGTTGAAGTTTATTGATCCTGATGGGCGAACACCTGATGACTATAATGTTTATGTTAAGAAGGATAAGGAAGGGAACTATGTTGCTACTGGTCAAGTTGAGAAGGTTAGTAATGATGGAGGAGATGAAAAAGATATTATTAATTATGTAGAAGAAACTGATGAAGAAACTAAACATGTTGAAACTCAAGAGGTAGAAAATCCTGATCCTGAAAATCAGAAAAAAGCCCCCTTTGACGGACCAGGGCAATGGAATCGTAAGTCAAATGAAATTATACCAGAATTTGGTATCCCGATTATAGATGAACTTAGAAAAGGAGGGGCTAAAAAAGTAGGTCAGAGTTTAGGTGTGCCATTGTGTGGAAAAAAGTAATGTCAGGAAAAGAAGTCAAAAAAATGTTGAAAAAAAATGGTTATAAAATCTCATCTAATAAAGGGAAGGGTAGCCATGAAATGGCTTCAAAAAATGGAAGAAGTTTTCCAATTCCTAACCATAAATCATTAAAAAGAGGAACATTCAAAAGTATAAGAGATAAGGTAAAGGAAATTGAAGCATTAAATGAATAAATATGCTTAAGTACTGATGCCCTAAACTAAAATATTAAAGCGTTGACTCTTAATACTTTAGAACAGAACCAGGACACCATTAATTAGTGATTGGCACTTAATAAATCAATTATATAATTCTATGAAAAAGAGATTAAGAAAAAAACTGCGGAAAGGAGAATTTCAAGAAATGGGCTTCTTTATTAGTTTTAATTTTGAAAGAGAACTTTCACAGGAGAAGTCACATGTTTTTTTTCATAAATTATTGGGATTGCTTGAAAATAATAATCTTGCTGTTGGAGGGGGACTTTTATATGAAAAAGGATATAGTGAAGGTTTTGTTACATGGGATGGCAGAGGAACGGTACTTGAAAAGCATAGAATCTTGATTGATAAATGGCTAAATGAACAAAATTCAATGATAAAAAACTATGAAATAGGAGTTTTAGTTGATGCCTGGTATGGGCATGATTAAATCATTGTTGAATTTCATATTTACAAAATCCCCTCCCTCTACCTAAGCCCCTTAGCCAGAGAGAGGGGAAATTTTACATTAAAAAAACAAGCAACGCTCGCGTCTATTTCTGCGATAGCAATGATGACGGCGTACCCGAAGTCTTAGAGGCGGTCTTGATTTCATCTTTTGGCTTAAAAAATGTGTCTTTTGCTCCCGAATTTCGCCTTTTTATCGGCACGTAGCTCCACTATGCACCTCAAAAAACGCTACATTCGGAAACAAAATCCATCATTTTCAGCTACAAAAACGAAACCAAGACCGCCTCTTACAAGAAAGCCATTATTATCCCTTCGGTTTATCCATCGAAGCACTTGCCGATAATGGCAACCCCAACAATCAATACC
>JAHDGD010000234.1 GCA_020627825.1 Saprospiraceae bacterium | reverse complement strand
TAAACAATATTCAGCAATAAAAACACTTTGGGCCCCAGCCCAATCCTTAATCTTCAATACACTACACTATGTTTTAATTGTTTTTTGCAGTACATGCTAGAACATAAACACAAGGTCGAATCCATTTTCTTCATAACTCAGCACTTGAACCCATTCTATTTCTTTTTATTCTAATACTATTAAGCACATATCATGTAATGTAAAATGTATAGCCTGAACTCACTTTATAATGACATTGATAGGGCTTGTGTATGTTTTTGTTTCAAAAGTGATAGGATTTGTGATAGATGCTGATATTTCTTGAGTGAAATTTTCAGATTTATATCGAGTATCTATGTAAATTTTAGTTTTATTTATCGAATCATTTCTTGAATATGTATTGTAATATACTATGTTTGAATAAAGAGGTCGAACATCGAAATTAAATTCATACAGTTTATTTGCTTCTAATATAATCGAGTCTGTTACAAACAAACCTATTCTATCTATTCCAAAACCACAAAAACTCATAAAGTTCAACGAAATAATTATTTCGGCTCCTACATACAGTCCATCGTACAATTGACCCAATTGAGTTGATTTTAAATCTCTTTTTGTCGCTTTAATTTTTTCGACTAGATCATTTTCCTGCCTCAAATAAGACTTTTTAACAAGCATAGAATCTAATAAAGATGACATAACTTTTCCATGTTCTCTTAATTGATTGGTGTCGTGAGAATCTGAAATTATATCATTAATAAGTTTTCTTAATTGCACATTTTCAGCACTATTCATTTCATGCTCATATGTATGATATATTATTGAATTCATATTCCTACAAAAAAATGAGTTCAAATAAAATACACTAGTATTCGATTCATCTTTCATATCATTTGAAGAACATGAAACAATAAAGCCAATAAACAGAAAGTGTGTAAGGAATTTCATATTCATATAACTTAATAAGTTATTACATATTACTTATTATGAGTATTCCTTATAATTATGGATTATTTTCAAAGCAAACTAAGACACATCTCAAAAGAGTATCGATCCCACTACCCCACCCCACCAAAAAAAAATGCCCAACATCCTGTTGAGCATTCTTTATTCCATAATAAGATCGAAATCCTATGTATTAGGCCTCCTCTTTGGGCGAAAGCCCGTAAACAAAAGACCTTATTCTATGTCAGTCCTATTGACTAATCTTCAGGTGACATAAATTTATACACGAGTCCTGCAAGTAGCGCACCTACGATAGGAGCTACTATAAACAACCAAAGTTGCTCCAATGCCCATCCTTGAGCAAATAAAGCTTGACTGATACTTCTTGCCGGATTCACGGAAGTGTTTGTTACAGGGATACTGATTAAATGAATCAACGTAAGTCCAAGACCAATCGCTAAACCTGCCATTCCTTTAGGCGCTTTGGAATGGGTTGCCCCCAAAATAATGATCAAGAACATAAAGGTCATCACGATTTCACAGATTAATGCTGCGGTCATACTATACCCTCCTGGGGAATGTTCTCCATACCCATTGGAAGCAAATCCTCCAACTTCAAATCCTGCTTTTCCACTCGCGATCAAGTACAAAACACCCGCACCTAAAATCGCACCTACAATTTGTGCCCCTATATACGGTAAAAGATCTTTCCCGTCAAATCGACCTCCCATCCATAATCCCACCGAAACCGCTGGATTCAAATGGCATCCCGAAATATGACCAATGGCATACGCCATCGTTACAACTGTAAGACCAAACGCTAATGAAACACCTACGAATCCAATGCCTAATTCAGGAAATGCAGCTGCTAAAACAGCACTTCCACAACCACCTAATACCAACCAGAATGTACCAATACTTTCTGCAATTAATTTTTTCATTTTATTTTTGATTTATGTGAATGAATAGTTTATTTCTAATCAGAACTTTATGATGTGCGATTGCTATCATTTCTTGGAGATGTGGGAATGGTGTGGAATAAAAGTAACAAAAACCAATCATATATAAAATTTTTAATATGAATTTTAACTATTATCCAACTATATAAGAGGTAGATGTAGGTAAAATACAAATTATTACAAACCCTTTCTATACATAAAAAACTTTTAGCTTGTGATGTATCACTCATTCAATGTCTTTAATTTTCAATCTTTGAAATAGGAATCATCAGAATGAATCATCAGGAGAGTTCATGTAAAACATTCCATATTTCTTCAAAAAAACTACCTTTGCACATGCTTAAAAACCTGCACATAAAGAATTATGCGATTATTGAAGAACTGGAAATGGACTTCACTTCGCAACTGAATATTATTACTGGTGAAACTGGAGCAGGTAAATCAATTCTCACCGGTGCTCTTGGCCTGATTCAGGGGAATCGAGCTGATACAAAAGTACTGTATGATAAGGAACAAAAATGCATTGTAGAAGCTGAGTTTTCATCCCATGACCTTTCTGTTCAAAAGCAACTTAAGGCCGAAGACATCGAAAGTGATGAAAGCATTACCATACGCAGAATGATCATGCCTTCAGGTAAATCTAGAGCATTTATAAATGATGAACCTGTTAACTTAACGGTTTTGAAAAATATAAGTAGTCGCTTGCTCGATATGCATCGACAATTTGACACACACGGTATTAATAAGGAATCGATTCAGTTTTCGATGTTGGATAGTCTCGCTTCTATAGCTGAGATTAGATCAGCATATGAAGTATCATTTAAGCAATATAAGAAAGATCAACTGGAGTTAAAGCGATTGATTGAAGAGGAAGCGAAGGTAAATCAGGAATTGGATTTTATAGCCTTTCAGTTGAATGAGTTAAGTGAATTTAGTTTTGAGAAAGGAGAACAACAAACGCTTGAACAAGAAGTGAATGTGTTAAGCAATGCGGAACACATCGTCCAAGCTTTACAAAAGATTTCCTTTCAGCTGGATGGTAGCGAGCAGAACATTATACACCAAGTGACAGAATTGAGAAATGAGTTGGAGCGTGCAGGAGATGCAGGAGAAGAGATCAATCAACTGAATGAGCGGTTGATGGCGGTGACCGAGGAATTGCGCGATCTTGCAAGTGAAGCCTCTCGGCTTGAACAAACAATAGATGGTGATCCTGCGACATTGCAAGAGAAGCAAGAACGTCTGGACCATATGTATCGCTTGATAGGAAAACACCACAAGGAAGATCTAGAAGAATTATTGGGTTATCAGGAAGAATTAAGCGACAAGCTTTTTCGATTAAAGTCTTACGGTAAAGATCGATCAGCGCTGGAAGGACGCATCACAAAAACAGAGAAGGAACTAGAAAGCTTGGCCAAAGAATGGAGAAAGAAACGGGTTGATATTGCGCCATCATTTGAAAAGAAAGTGATGACATTACTCGGATCACTTGGGATGGAACATGCGAAGTTTGAGGTATTATTAGAAGAAGCGAGCGAGTTGCGGGGGAATGGGAAGGATAATCTTCAATTTATGTTTAGTGCAAATCCAGGAAAGGAAGTTCAGCCATTAAGTGAGGTGGCGAGTGGAGGAGAATTATCCAGATTGGCGCTGAGTTTAAAATCTATTATAGCGGGAAAAGTAGAACTAGGTACCTTAATCTTTGATGAAATCGATACGGGTATTTCAGGAGAAGTTTCATCTAAAATGGGAAAGATATTAAAACAATTGGCTGAAAGTCAACAAATCATTTCCATTACGCACTCTCCACAAATTGCTTCACAAGCAGAGTCCCATTTCTTTATTTTCAAAGTTGTAGAAAACAATAGAACCTACACAAAAATTCGAACGCTTGATGAAGAAGGCAAAATTCTAGAACTAGCTAAAATGCTAAGTGGTGATCCACCGCCTGAAAGTGCGGTGCAAAATGCACGCGCTTTACTTCAAGGCTAATTCTATTTACATGGTATAAAATATCTCCATTAAATTCTCAATAAATTTCTAGAAAAAGATGACCCTTTAAATGGTTTTATAAGCTATTCATATTTCTACATACATCTCCTTCAACTTGTCAAATGCCGCCGTTAATTGAACGACGGTAATGTATTACCGACAGTTGAAATAGCATGCGGTATGATTTTATTCCTTATCCATTATTCACGTTAGTTAACAAAAAGGCCTTTGAGCATCAACTCAAAGGCCTTTTTTATCATTAAAACTTTACGATGTAATACTATTTGCATTAATACACAAAAGTAAAGCTTGCAATCTGTCCATCTCTTTCCAAAATCAATACATATGCTCCGTTCGCTAAGTTTGTTAAAGGAAGTTGAACAAGTGATGAATGATTCAATTGATCATAACGAGCAATCTCAGCACCATTCATTGAAGCAATTCGTGCAGAAAGTGTTTGACTATTTTCTAATACACTAAATTCCAATTGTCCATTGTTAATAACAGGTCGAGTAATCCAGTTCGTAATTTCTGTTTGAAACACGTTATCTGTACTTCCTGCAGTTACAACGATATCATCTACTTGAAATAGCTTTCCTTGAACACCAGAATTCGATGTGTAACGCAATGCAAAATGTGCAGTTCCAGTAACAGCTGACAGATCTATCGAACCAGAACTAACATATTCATATCC
>JAHDGD010000233.1 GCA_020627825.1 Saprospiraceae bacterium | reverse complement strand
TAATCCATAATCGAATGACATTGAATTGCGATATAGGTGAAGGTGTACAGAACGAAGTTCTTTTGCTTGATTTTATCGATCGAGCTAGTATAGCATGTGGTGGACATACTGGAGATCAAGAGACTGTTATGGAATCCCTACGCAATGCATTACGAAAGGAAGTGGCTTGTGGAGCTCATCCTTCTTATCCTGACCAAAAGAATTTTGGGCGAAAGCCCCTTTCTATAAACCCTATAAAATTACGAGATACTATATGTAGGCAGCTTGAACTTTTCCTCAAGTCTTGCCATATTTTGTCTTATGAAATTGATCATATTAAAGCACATGGTGCATTATATAATGATATGATGTTCGATTTACATCTTGCGGAGAACGTTCTAAGAGCGGTAGAAGATATGGGAATTTCGTGTTCTATTTTTGCATTGTATGGTTCGGCCTTTTACACGGAATTTAAATCGGATTTTAAAATCGTACAAGAAGCTTTTGTTGATCGAAGGTATGCGTCAGAAACGCAACTTGCTTCGAGATCAATAAAAGGAGCAGTAATCACGTCAATGGAAGAAGCAGTGGCTCAATATCATGCATTTCAGAAGCACAAAACGATAACAACTATTCACAACAAAGACATTACATTGAAACCTGATACCGTTTGTATTCATGGGGATAATCCGAATGCTTTAGATATTTTAAAAGCCATAAAACAAGCCTGATGGATCTTCATATTTTTAATGCACATTCGCTCTTATTGAAAGGGATAACATCTCCTTATAAATGGATAGATTACTTTGATAAATTACGACCTGACCTTATTGATGTTGTCCCTTCTTATTATGAAATTTTACTGGTTTTTCGGAAAGAACTTTCAGATATGGAAAACATAAAAGAAAGGGTAGTGGATTGTTTGAAATCGGAAATACACAATAAAAAAACGACTCATTTACGTATTCCGATTTGTTTTGATTCTGAATTTGTATTGGACGAAGAACGCGTAGAAAGATATTCAGGTAAGAAACTGAAAGATCTTAAAAAGTACATTTGTAGTGAACATTTTGAAGTAGCTTTTTTGGGATTTTTACCTGGCTTTCCGTATGTCCAGGGTTTGCCTGACTTGTATAAGATACCTCGATTGGATAGTCCTCGACCATCGGTTCCTAAAGGTAGTTTTGCTCTTGCTGAAAATCAACTTGGCCTATATCCGAGCACTAGTCCTGGAGGTTGGAATATTATTGGAAATTGTCCATTGCCTCTATGTAATGTTCATTCGGATGAGATTACTTTGTTTTTAACTGGTGACAACATTCAATTTTACGAGATTACGAAAAAAGAACATGAAGTCATGCAACATTACCCTTTTTCACGAAAGCGATATGTCGTATGATGCGAGTTCTATCAAGTGGATTTGCCTCGTTTCAAGATGAAGGGCGTTTTGGCTTTCGCCAAAAAGGAATACCTTATGCAGGAGCAATGGATAAAGATGCTTTCAGGTTGTGCAATGTGTTGTTGGGAAATGCGGAGAACACGCCTATGATAGAGTACAGCAAAACAGGTCTTATCATTCAAGCTTTACAACCCTTTTGGTTTTGTGTTATTGGTCAAGTAGAAGGAATAAAGCGGAATGAAGTCATACTTTCTACGGGTAAAGTATATTATGTAGGGGAAGGTGATGTACTTGACACAGGCAAGGTAAGAGGTGGAACTTTTGCTTATTTAGGTATTGCTGGTGTGTACAAAGGAACTAAAATATTGGGTTCATATTCGGATATGGAGCATGTTCATAAGCAGGACTTGAATGCCTTAAATTTTCAACTCAGACAAGATGCTTTTTATAACCAAAGTCGTCTTTCTCCCATTTTTACATCAGGAAAAACGGTTCACCTCGATTGTTTCCCAGGGCCCGAATGGCCTTTGCTTTTGGCGGAAGCCAAAGAAAAAATAAAAGCATCCACTTTTCATTTATCAAGAGAAACTTGGCGTATGGGGTTTACATTATTAGAACGAATAGAGAATGAATTACCAGCAATAGCAAGTGCCCCTGTATTACCAGGAACTGTTCAATGTACGCCCTCAGGGAAGATGATTGTCTTAATGAAAGATGCACAAACTACGGGCGGATATCCCCGCATTTTACAATTGACAAAAGATGCTATTCATAATTTGGTACGAGTAGGATGGGGTGGCAAAATCAAATTTGATGTATACTTGTAAAAAAAACTTGATGAAACATCTTGCATTCGTTGTTATATTCTTCATTTTATTTTCTTGTGGTTCAAGAGTAAAAAACGCAAAAGTTGAGGGTATTCCATTTAATAAAGAGGCAAACACGACGTCCACTTTTATGGAAACTCGGAGTTTCTATCAGTCACTTGATAAAGCTTCGAAATATGTTGAAACTTCGGACTATGGAATGACCGATGCAGGACATCCTCTCCAAGAAGTCATCATTGATATCGATCGAGATTTCGATGTCGAAAAAAGTCGAAAAAAAGGGAAGTTGGTTCTATTTGTGAATAATGGAATTCATGCAGGAGAGCCATGCGGGGTTGATGCCTCTATGTTATTTGCAAAAGAGATTTTACGCGATAAATCTTATACTGCTTTTCTGGAGAATGTCGTGATTGTTATTGTTCCACTTTACAATGTAGGTGGCGCGCTGAATCGCAATTCATTTACGAGAGCCAATCAGAATGGACCGAAAGAACATGGATTCAGAGGCAATGCTAAAAATCTAGATTTGAATCGAGATTTTATAAAATGTGATAGCAAGAATGCACAGTCTCTCAATCAACTTTTTGTAAAATGGATGCCGGATGTTTTTATTGACACACATACAAGTAATGGCGCGGATTATCAACACATCATTACCTTAATTGCAACGCAAAAAGATAAGTTAGCTCCTGCTCAAGGCTTGTACTTAGACCTTGAGTTTCTCCCACAAGTGTACTCGAATATGCTGCAAGATGGCTATGAAATGTCACCATATGTCTATTCGATAGGAAGTACTCCTGAAGAAAAAGGGATTGCTGCATTTCCTGATTTAGCGCGATATTCTTCAGGTTATGCAGCTTTGCATCACAGCTTAAGTTTTATGCCAGAAACGCATATGCTAAAGACATTTGAAGAACGGGTAAAAAGTACGGAAGCGCTTTTGATTCGTATGCTTGAGGTTTCGTCGAAAAACGCAGATCGGATTTTATCCATAAAGAAAGAAGCTCAAGAGTATTATATGAATTTACAAGAGGTACCGTTGAAGTGGACCTTGGATGAGTCATTCAGTAAGAAAATAAATTTTCAAGGGTATGAAGCAAGGAAAATAGAGAGCAAGGTTACAAATGGTGAGCGGTTGTTTTATGATAGGGAAAAACCGTATACCAAAGAAATTGATCTGTACAATGATTTCTCAGTAAGTGAGACCGTTCAAGTTCCTGAATCTTACATCATTCCTCAAGCTTACAGTGAAGTTATTGAACGTCTTCAATGGAATGGAGTGGAAATGGAACAATTGGAAAAAGACGAAGAAATCAATGTAGAAATGTATTATATCGATTCGTATGAAACACGTAAAACAGCATATGAAAGCCATTATTTACATTATAACACAACGGTAAGAACAGTGTATAAAAAGCAGCTCTTTCGCAAAGGGGATTATGTTGTAAAAGTGGGTCAAGCCCAAAAGAGGTACATTGTGGAAACCCTTGAACCAAGCGCTCCAGATTCGTATTTCAATTGGAATTTTTTCGACGGAATCCTTATGCAGAAAGAACATTTTTCTTCGTATGTTTTTGAAGATATTGCGGAAGAATTATTGAAAAAAGATCCCGAATTGAAAAGGAGATATGAAGCAAAGAAAGAACAAGATGAGGTATTCGCTAATAATAGTTATGCCCAACTTAATTTCATATACAAAAATTCACCGTATTATGAGTACACTCATAATTTATATCCGGTGGGTAGAGTAATGGAATAATACGGCTGTTGTTATTCGGATAAACCCTCAATATGCAATAGAAAATCTATTATGACCTAAACTGCCTTTGAAATAAAAGCTACGCCAACTTTTGCTCACTCACCATAGTGGTGACTATGATTCATTCACAAAAATTGTTATTTCTTCGGCATTTCAGGTCTCATCACGAAGTTCTATTACATAATGTGGGTTAAGGGAAAATTAAAAAGAGGCTGTTCAAAAACGTGAACAGCCTCTTTTTTTCAATCAATGCAATAGATTGTCTATAATATAATCCAGGTTTAATCTATAATAACGATCTTTTCAACATACTTTTCACCTGAATTCAAATCTTTGATTTCGAGGAAATACAATCCAGATTGTATGTTATGCACTTCTAGTTGATGTATATTTTTCATTGATTTTACAATGATACCATCTGTAGTATACAAGCTCGCTTGGTAATCAATAGGAATTTCAACCTGTATGGTAATTATATCATGTACAGGATTCGGGTACATCTTAATTGTTGATTTTGACAATTCATTTGTAGAAGTCACTAAATCCATTCCATCACAATCTTCATCAATTCCATTGTCTGGGATTTCAGTAGCGTCGGGATTGATATCAGCATT
>JAHDGD010000044.1 GCA_020627825.1 Saprospiraceae bacterium | reverse complement strand
AGTAAGAAGTGGAGAAACGAATTGAACAATAGGGTCAAGATTAGTCTAAAATGACGTGAAATTGAAGCTTATTATGTTGGTTTAGGTGTGGGTTTTGGGGATGGGTGGAGTGATTTTGTGAATATTACTAAATTTGATACTACGTAACTTGGAAAAGCCTTTATAATCGAACCTCCCACATTCCCAATCCCCCTATACAACCACCATCTAACTCCCATTTTCCACCTTCTACTGACCCTGTATCTCTTGTTTTGTTGACTGATGATTTCTTTACCTTGCTCCATTTCTTCATAATAGGTCGAAAATTCAGAAACACTTTCGAAATAGTACCTACCAAATCTGCTCTTTACTAACCCACCGCTCCTGTCTCTTAATTTGTTCACCCATTTTGCATAGACACTATGGAAGATTCTAAATTGCTCACTTAAAATTCTCCAAGGCTCATCAATAAAACGCTGACATAACTTTTTACCACGTTTTTCGCATGATGCTAGATAAGTGCTGATTATTGATTTCTTTCCTTTTACCCTCAATAATACTTGATATCCCGAACTAGAAAAATACATTTTATGGACATCAATATAGCTCGATAAATATCTTTTAAATAAGGATATACATTTTTCGATTTCTTCTTCTTTTTCAAAATAACAGTTTCTGGAAGAAGCTAAACTTTCTATTTTGTAGTAGCCTCCACATTGTAGTTCAAATACGTTCATAGTGTGTTTCTCTATTAGTGTAATGAACACATCATTTCGTTCCACTTTTTTTCAGTTAATTTTAAAATATTTTGTAAGTAACTGCTAGTGAGAGTTTTGTGGTTGGGTGAAATGTTGAAATATATTAAATATAATATTAATGTTATGATGTAGTTTTAGTAAACTTCTGGTCTTGATTTATCAGTTCAAATATCTTATGACTGCATATATGCAGCGCATATCCCAACAAGTAAAGGATGTATAAGCTGAAATTCTTCCGCTTTTGAAACTGAATGAAATTCAATAAAGAATGAAATATATTTAAGGATTGGATTTAGTCACAATAAGTAACTTGTATCAAAAGGCAAGAACGCCGCTAAGACAAACAAAAACGGCCTTGTTATAATGTATCTTTGTCAAGTCATCAATTAATCTGTGATATGATTTCATCCTTTATCTATCATTCACGCTAAAAAACAGTATCGAAATTTCCTCTATTGTAGTTGTATTTGAGGAAATCAAGAGTGCCACTATTCACACCTATGAAAAAGTTGAAAGTTGATGTGTTTCCAGATGTAAACCCAATTCCTCCTCTTGGCTGCCAGCTAAAATTCATTCTCCAACAATGCAATTGTCTTGTAAATCCAAAATCAGGATATGTATATCCTTTATCATCAAAGTCGTAACCAAAATTTCCAAGATTTATAAACCAATTATCGGTTATTTGAATATCTCCTCGTATATTGATACTATTTGCAGTAATGCCGCTTGTAACGATTCCATTAATGTTACTGTATCTATAATCCAGCTTATATTGCACGGAGAAGTCATCAAAGAGAGAACTTAATGTAATAGGTCCTTTTCTCTTTGAAGAGCCAGTTTTAGGTTTTTCTTTGGTGAACCAAGATTTTATCTCACTAAATCGCAAACTTGTTGTTGTCCGAATAAAAAAATCATCAATAACTGGAAGTTCAAACTCATCTTGCCATGCATATCGATCAATAACCCTTCCATTTTCCACTTTATAAGGATTTATACGAACACCATAATTTATAGCCATTCTATTCTTGAAATAATTAGCCCTTCCTGTTATTGAAGGACTTGATAATTTAAAGCTATCAGCAACAAAATTATAGTTAGCATTAAAGGTAAAGTTTGTGAGTTTAAACTTTTTAGCCATGCTATCTCGTTTACTATAATACTTAAACTCAATGATATTCTGAACAGTCGTTGAAAGAGCTAATGATCTTTTACTTAGGTTTGGAGAAAATACACTTGTAGGAATAATAGTATAGGTTTCTACATCATCTACACCAACTCTAAAGTCGCGATCTACCATTTTCTGATAGGGCGTTTGACTGTCAGGCGAATAGTTGAAACTTAGAGAAGGTGTAACAGTGTGTCTGAACCCACGGATAAAACCTGATTTCCTTTGTTCTGTCCAAAATAGCTTTGTATTAATTCCACCTCCTATACTTCCAGTTCTGAAGGGTAAAAAGGTGTTTTCAACAGATTCCTGAACTTCACCATATATCGAGTCTATTTCAAAAGTGGTTACTCCATCTTCTGTAAAAGTCCCAGTGGTGTCAATATAAGTTATGCCATCATTTACTTTTACAACTTCTCTGAAATACCACGTCTCGGAATAATTAGCTGATGGATTGAAGCTAAAATATTTTAGGAATTTAAATGATGCATTAGAAGAAGCCGTGTGCTTTACTCCGTATCTTGCATCTTCCCATGCAGCAGCTGTATAAAACGTACTATCAGTTGCCGATAGGGCATTTTTAAATTCTGAATTATAATTCACACCTATTTTTTCATACCATCTTTCTTTTCCTACTCTTTGTTTTCTTTTGAACGGATAAATTTGCCTCATATTGAGTTTGAAATTTGGTGCGTTTATATCCACTGTTCCTGCACTTAAAGATTGTGTGAGATTAGCACCACCTGTTAAAGACCAAGGACTTGCTCCAAATTGATATGAGTAAGAAATGCTTGAACTGATGTTATCTTGAGTTCGGCCGTAAGCATCAGTCCGATTCTGATTATTATAGCCTGATGTTAAGATATTAACGGACGTATTAAAAGTTCTAAAAGGATGCGCTTTGGGATCTTGGCTATGTCTCCAGTTTAATTTGTAAGAAACTGTTCTATCATATTCAGCGGTCGTTCTACTTTCTTGAATTCGACTTGCTCTACTTGCAAAAAATCCTCCCGAATATTTATACTTTTTCGTATACTTTAGATCAGTATTTATAGCCCAGCTTCCACGAAGATAAATGTCACCTGTCACACGTAAATCTAGGTAGTCATTTATCGGGAAATAGTATCCAACATTTTGTAACCCAAATCCCCATGCTTGTGAAAAATCATAATTCTGAGGTAAAATTAATCCAGAACTTTTGCCTTGTGCAATAGGAAAAAACCCAAATGGTAACCATAGAGGAGTAGGGACTTCCGCTATTTCTAACCAAGTAGGTCCAATGACTGCAACCTTATTTGGTATGATTTTAATTTTATTGGACCTAAAGCCAAAATGAGGATGTTCATGATTACAGGATGTTATAATACAATCTTGATTATATAACACGTCAGATCCGGTGCTATCTTGCCCAGCGATTAATTTAGTAAATCCACCATGAACAAATAGTTCACCTTCTTTTGTGACACCTTGATAAACAATTCCTTTTTCAGTTTTAAAATTATATTTGAATGAATTATATTGAAAGTTTTGTTCGCCTTCAGAAAAAGTCGCTTTGCTAAGAAGTTGACCATTTTCGTCGAAAGTCGCATTAGCAGTTACTGTGTTCGTTTCAAAGTTGAAAATAATATAGTCTGCTTTTACTTTTATATCTTCATAATTCACATAAGCTTCATCCCAAAGATGTACTACTTTATTTTGAAGGTCAATTTTTTTTCTGCCTTTAGATCCATAAGTAATTTCAGAATCAATAGCATCTGGACTTTCTTGAAATTTTTGGCCTAAAGTGTCCTTTGGGCTTAAGCCCAAAGAATCTATCGCCAAAGAATCTAGTGTAGGAATTGAGTCTTGAATACTCCCTATATCGTCTTGATTAATTTGACTTTTATTGCGAATAACTCGTTCTGATCCACGGTCTATTTGACTTTGGGCCCCCGAGCCCAAAAGCAGCATAAAAAATAAAATAAAAAGGACCTTATATTGCATACGTTACTCAAACGGTTAAAAGCACCATTTTTAATTAATAAAGCCCAAAATTAAGAAAGAATTAATATTTTAGCTAAGTAATTTCTCCACCACAACTACTTCCTGCTCCTGCAGTGCATCCATAACAATGATTGTTTAAAACAATATTACGTTGCATTAAGTCGTCATAATCGAAATCATTTATGTGTTTGCTTTTTGAAGCTACCTTTAATTCGAGCATTTGATTGAAATCACAATCATGAATAAAACCATCCCAACTTACCGAAATGGTATTTCGACACATGAGGCCATCGACAGTTGCAGGGTTGTATGCTTCCAAAAGTTTTTCCATATATTCCTCATAATTACCCGTATCAACCAGATATTCCAAAAATCTACTAATCGGAAGATTCGTAATAGCATATAAATTATTAAAAACGATATCAAATCTTCTTTTTAATTGAGCCTTGAATTCCAATTCAAGTTGCATTTGATCTCCTGGTAAAAAAGCACCAGAAGGATTGAAAACTAGATCAAGGATAAGACCAGTGTCAGGTTTTCCATAACCGGCTTCATTTAATCTTTTTAATGCTTTAATACTATCATTGAAAACACCGTCTCCACGCTGAGCATCGGTCCTAGTTTTGCTAAAATAAGGTAAAGAAGAAACGACTTGGACTTTATGTTTGGCAAGGAATTCAGGGAGGTCGTGATATTTTTTGTTCGCTTCAATTATGGTTAAGTTACAGCGATCAATGACTTGTTTTCCCATTTTGGAACATTCTTCCACAAACCAACGAAAATGAGGATTCATTTCAGGAGCACCACCTGTAATGTCGACCGTTGTAAAATTAGGATGGGCAATAATTTCAAGACATTTTTCCAATGTTGCACGGTCCATATTTTCTTCTTTTCGATCAGGTCCAGCATCAACATGACAGTGTGCACAAGTCTGGTTACAAAGTTTTCCTATATTTAATTGGAAAATTTCGATAGTAGAAGGCTTTATATGGTTCCACCCAGTTTCTTTTATTTTTTCAGCAAAAGGCATGAAATTATCTACTGTTTTTTTAGTAGCTGTCAATACCTCGAGTTGATAAAACGAGTCGCTTAATTTATTACCTTTAGCTTTGAGTGATTTGGATTTTTGCTTTATAGCCATATTACATAGTTTGTTTTTTTACGTGATTCATCATTTGAACCCCATATACAAGAGTAGCGCCACTTTTAATTGCAGCAGCTACATGTACTGCTTCCATCATTTGTTCTTCGTCAGCTCCGTTTTTCAAACAATTCGAAGAATAAGCATCAATACAATAGGGGCATTGGACGGCGTGGGAAACAGCTAAGGCTATTAGTGCTTTTTCTCTTACAGTTAATGCTCCTTCCTTAAATACTTCACCATAATAATCGAAAAATTTAGTACCAAGCTCTTCTTGCCATTCAGTGATGTTACCGAATTTTTTAAGGTCCGATGGATTAAAATATTCTTTGGCCATAAGTTAAGGAGAATTTAAAGTTTAAATTAAAAGTTACAGTATCTTAGTAAATATCAGCATCTTTGAAAGTGAAACTACTGATAGGGTGGTAAAAATAGATAAATTACATGCAAAAGAAACGGTATTTAGGGGTTTATTGTATGGCATTGGTCGTGCTGCTGATGGTTGCTTGTAAAAAAGAAAAAAGCTATTCAACAATACGGATGGATTCAACGTTGTTACTTGAGGTAAAAGTAAAACCAGGAGAACATATCATTCCGTTTCAACAAGATACAATAGGATTTGTAGGATTGCCAGGAGCGATAGGAGTTTATAAAAAGTACACAGAGTTACCTTTTTTGATTCTTGGTCGAGAATTGGATACAGAAAGTGAATTTTTATGTCATTTTGTAGGTTCAATAGAAATAATAACAGAGCGAAAGAAGAGAATTTATGGAATCGCATTACCTGTTGATAAAGAATATAGAACAGTTCAAGTTGATTCATATAATGATTTAACATTGAAGATGCCAGCACTAAAATTGTGGTTAAAAGATTATTTTAGTTTGGCATACGAAACAGAACATGTGCAAGCAGTAAGTTGGACAAATGAAATTACGATATTGCGGATGTTGAATAAAGTAGAAAACTAACGTAGCTAGAAAAGGTGAATTGTAAAGTACAAAAAGAGAAGCAAAAGTTAAACGAACGTTTTTATGTAGAGATCCATTCGTCAATAGAAGAAATAAGAGAAGAGTGGGATGAATTAACAGGCTCTGAAGATATATTTTTATCAAGTGACTATTTTAAGTCATTAGAAGAGTGTTCTCCAAAAGGACTTGAGCAGCGTTATGCTATTTTAAGTGAGCATAATAAAATTATAGGATGTTTTCCATTACAGATTAGTGAATTTCAGGCTAAGGAAAGCATAAAAGATCAAAAGCGGAACGATACAAGTAATTTTAGGAAATCTTTAGCTAAGTTAGTGAATATAAGAGGGTTGGTTGCAGGGAATATGTTGGTTTCGGGGGAATACATGTTTCGTTTTTATAATAGTGATTTTTCAGCGAAGGAAAAGTTTGAGATACTAGAGATGGTACTTAGTCATTGCATCGAAGAGTTTCAAAAAGAGTCGTTACCCTTAAATGTTGTATTTACTAAGGATGTACCAGTTGAGCGAAAGATAGAAGAGATTGGAGTAAAGAATACAAAATTCACATCCTTTAATGTAGAGCCCTTAATGGTGTTGCACATAGATCAAGAATGGAGTTCATTTGCTGATTATCTAGCAGGTTTGACGAGCAAGTATAGAGTAAGAGCGAGAAGAGCATTGAAAAAATCGGCTCATTTTAGTTTTCGAGAATTACAAATAGAAGAAATAGAGCAGCGTATAGACGAATATTTTCCATTGTATTTGGAGGTATTTGAGGGTTTGGATTTTACATTATTTCAGTTGCCTAGAAGGTATTTTGTTAGTTTAAAAAGGCATTTGGGCGATAATTTTCGGTTTATTGTGATTGAAAATGCAGAGCGACAAATTCAAGGATTTTATACACTTATACACAATAGAGGAGAACTACATGCACATTTTTTAGGGTATGATAAACAAGTGAACAAAGAGACACAATTATATTTAACGATGTTGTATAAGATGATAGGTTATGGAATCAATAAAGGATTTGGATTAGTTGATTTTGGTAGAACTGCATTGGAGATAAAGAGTAGTGTAGGAGCGGTTCCACATTATTATGAATTGTATTTGAAGCATTCAAATTCATTTGCTAATTTATTTATAGGACCAATAGTAAACATATTGAATAAGAGGACAGACTGGGAGCCTCGACATCCGTTTAAGGAAAAGAAGCGGTTGTAAAAATATAAGTCTCTAATAAAAAAGAGAGATTTTTGTGTCGAAAATTGTGGTTTGCAGGTGAGGAAGTTGGTTATGGGGGAGGGTTATGGAATGTGTAGGTTGATTTTATCAAAGTTTCTACTACGTGATCTTGTAATGTCTTAAAACAAAGACTCTCCACAAATTCCTTACCCCTAAAAAACACCCAATTTACCCCTCGAGACCATTGCTTTTTAACTCGATATCTAACATTTTTTTGCCCTACAATCTCTTCTCCTTTATCCATCCGTTTTTTATACGATTCTAGCTCTGATATCTCTACATAATAATAACGCGAATAACACATTTGTACCAAAACCCCTTTTCTGCCGCGATTCCGATTCACGTACTTCGCATATACACTATGAAAAATCCGTACTTGCTCGCTAATAATTCGCCAAGGCTCTTCTTCATATTCTTTACGAATATTCTTGCCTTTCTTTAACATTTTACACCTGTACCTTTTTATAATAGTTTTCGTTGTACGTAGCTTGACTAATAGTTGATATCCTTCTTTCGAAACATATAATTTCTGAACATCTATGTAGTCAAGCAAATATCTTTTGATTAATACCTTGAAATACCGAATCTCTTCTTCCGATTCAAAATAACTACTTCGACTGCTAGCCAAACTTTCAAATAAATAATATCCACCTGAACTTAATTCTTTAGTGTGTCGCATTTTTAATCTCTTTCTTATTAGTGTAATGAAACAGAAATTTGTGACACTTTTTTGGAAGTTTTTTTAAAATAAATTACAAATTGTTGTTAATCATGAGATTGTAAAGGAATAAAAGTTGACTTCATATTAAAAATTATCATAATATGAAAGATTCATTTTGTGTTTCTTTTACTATTTACGTAGTCCAAATTGTGGACAGATGAATCCAGTTGAAAAAAAATAGATAGGTCCACGTTTGAAAAGTGAAATATATAATTCCTCCTTTTGAAAAAACTTGAAATGATTAACGGTGCCTTTTTGCGAAACTTGGATGTGAATTCAAAATAACAGACTTTAATTTAGCTACTTGATTGAAATCATATAACGAAGACTCTTCTTTTTCCAAATCTTCAAATACCATACTCTTATAATTTCCATTACTAGCAAAGCTGCCTTTATCCCCACTAATTCCTACACTTAAATAACTTAATCCAAATGCAGCTATTAAACAAGCTGCTACTCCACTAATGACTTTCATTCGCAAAAGCTTCTTTTTTTGCTTGTTGTTATTCAACTTACTTTCTAACTGATTCCAAACTCTCCTTGGAACTTCAACTGTATTATCCTGATGTAGTGGCTTCAATTCATTCATAATTATCCTGCTCTTTCAATAAGTTGCTTTTTTTTAATTAAATCTCTTATCCTCTTTTTTGCTAAGATTAATTGTGACTTTGATGTATTGATACTTATTCCTAGTTTCTCTGCAATCTCTCTGTGTTTATATCCTTCAATTTCATATAAATTAAAAATCGTACGATAGCCCGTAGGAAGATTCTCCAATACTTTCATCAAATCTTGGTATGCTAACGATGGCGTTATCATCTCTGCTTCTCCTATATCATATGCCTCTTCAAGAGCCATTGTGAAATTCCTTTTTTTACGCAACTTCATCAAACACTCATTTACAACAACCCTTCTCATCCAACCTTCAAAACTACCTTGACCCTTATATGTATTTATTTTTGTGAAAATTTTAAAAAATGACTCTATTAACGCATCCTCAGCATCTTCCTCATTTTTCAAATACCTCTTTACTACTGAGAACATCAATCCACTATATGTGGAATACAAATGTCGCTGTGCATTTGCATCTTGATTCTTACAGAGTAATATGATTTTTTGTAAATCCAAATCTAATTTTTTGCCATTAAGCGTTAAAAACTACAATACAGATGCATTAATTATCAAAAATGATGTATCACAAGCATAATTTTAACACTTAAATAGTATTTTTGTAGCTTATGAAGATCATTTTTACATCTATTGTCATTTTATTAGCACCTCTTATGTGTACTAATCTTGCAAATATCCCAAGATATTTGAAAAATTACAATGTTTCATGGGACGTTTCTGATAAAGTTTACATTTTAGTTCGTCACGCTGAAAAAGATAAAGGTGATGATCCACATCTTACACAAGAAGGTCTAAATAGAGCACAAAAATTATCTACTATTCTTAAAGGTCCCCAAAATATGAACATTTACAGTTCAGATTTTAATCGGACAAAAGAGACTGTGCAACCTATTGCAGAAAGACTTCAAGAAGAAGTTATGATATATAACGCCAGAAAACTAGATGATTTTAAAAGAGATTTGGATACTAATTCTGAAGGCATTCATTTAATCGCTGGTCATAGTAACACAACGCCTACTTTAGCTAATAAACTGTGTAATTGTTCTGTTTTTCCATCAATAGACGAATCTGATTACTCCAATATTTACATTGTCGTCCAATCTGACACACTTTCTAGAACGTATATAGTCAATTATTAATAAAACTCCATATTATGGATATGAATAACGAGTTTTCTCACAAAGAAATCGAAGAGAAATGGTATAACCATTGGTTAGAAAAAGAGTATTTCAAAAGTACTCCTGATGAAAGAGAGCCTTTCTCTATTGTCATTCCTCCACCTAATGTTACGGGTGTGTTACATATGGGACATATGTTGAATAATACCATCCAAGATATACTAATTCGTAAAGCTCGATTGGATGGTAAAAACGCTTGTTGGGTGCCAGGTACAGATCATGCTTCCATTGCAACTGAGGCAAAAGTTGTAAAAATGCTAAGAGAACAAGGGGTAACCAAAAGTGAACTTGGACGGGACAAGTTTCTAGAAAAAGCTTTTGAATGGAAAGATAAGTACGGTGGAATCATCTTAAAACAACTTCGAAAACTAGGTGCAAGTTGTGATTGGGACCGAACTGCTTTTACCATGGATGAAACACGCTCTGATGCCGTTATTAAAGCTTTTGTTGATCTTTATAATGAAGGTAAGCTTTATAGAGGTCTGCGTATGGTGAACTGGGATCCTCAAGCACAAACTGTATTATCCAATGAAGAGGTAATATATTCTTCAGAGAATAGTAAACTACATAAAGTCCAATATAAAATTGCTGGTTCGGATGAAGTTATAACAATTGCTACAACTCGACCTGAAACGATCATGGGGGACACAGCTATTGCTGTACACCCAGATGATCCCAGATATAGCCATTTGAAAGGTGCTCGTGCCATTGTGCCAATGGTTGATCGCGAAATTCCTATCATTTTTGATGATTATGTAGATTTAGAATTTGGAACAGGTGCACTTAAAGTAACACCCGCACACGATGTAAACGATTATGAAATCGGCAAGCGTCATCAGCTTGAAACAATTGATATCTTTAATGCCGATGGTACTTTGAATGAAAATGCAAAAGTTTTTATTGGCGAAGATCGTTTTGTTGCCCGAAAAATGGCTGTCAAGCTCTTGGAAGAATTAGGAGCTTTGGTAGAGGTTGAAGACTATCAGAATAATGTAGGTAGATCAGAAAGAACGAATGCTATTGTCGAGCCTAGACTTTCCTTGCAATGGTATGTCGATATGAAGAAATTGGTTAAACCCGCACTAGATGCTGTAGAACAGGATATAGTTGAATTTTTTCCCAAAAATCAGAAAAACTTGTATCGCCATTGGATGGAGAATATAAGAGACTGGTGTATTTCGAGACAACTATGGTGGGGACATCGAATTCCTGCGTATTATATCGATGAGGAAGTTTTTGTAGCTTCTTCAATAGAAGATGCTATTGCTTTAGCTGAAGAAAAACTAGGTAGATCAGTTGATGCCTCCGAATTGAAACAAGATGAGGATGTTTTGGATACATGGTTTTCTAGTTGGTTATGGCCGATCAGCGTTTTTGATGGATTCAGTAATCAAGAAGAATTGGATTATTATTATCCTACTAGTGTGCTGGTTACTGGATGGGATATCATCTTCTTATGGGTAGCCCGAATGATCATGGCTGGATATGAATGGAAGAATGAAAAGCCTTTCCAACATGTATACTTCACAGGTATGGTGAGGGATAAGAAAGGAAGGAAAATGTCTAAGTCACTAGGGAATAGTCCGGATGCACTTCAGCTTATTGAAGAGTTCAGTGCTGATGGTGTTCGTTTTGGTATGATGAATAGTTCACCTGCTGGTGGAGACTTGTTATTTGATGATAAATTATGTGCGCAAGGAAAGAATTTTATTAATAAAATATGGAATGCGCTCAAGTTAATTAAGAACTTTTCTGTCGATGAGAACTTAGAAATGTCTGCCAAAAATAAAGTTGCTCTTTCTTGGATACGAAATGAAATGAGCAAAACGATTGAACAAGTTGAAAAAGATTTTAAATCGTATAGACTATCAGAAGCTCTTACAACAATGTATAGCTTCATTTGGACAGATTTTTGTAGTTGGTTTTTAGAAATGATAAAACCAGAATATGGTCAATCTATTGATTCTAAAACAGTTGGTGAAACGCTGAACGTATTTTCAGAAATGATGGTTATGTTGCATCCTTTTATGCCGTTCTTAACAGAAGAAGTTTATCATATTTTAAAGAAACAAGAGACAGATTGTTGTGTTGCATCGTATCCTACTACAAAAGATCTTGATTCTGATTTACTTAATGAAATTACTGAATTAAAAGCCTTGATCACATCAACTCGAGACGTAAGAAATAAAGCACAATTGAAAAAGTCTGTTTATGTCGATCTATTTTACAGAGAAGATAATGCCTTATTTTTAAAGGAAAATAAAGAGGCTTATATTGCGATTGTAAGACACTTAGCCGGAATTGAGAATATGTCTATTGTTAATGATGATCAGAATAATCTAACTGCATTTTTGAGTGGGACTTCAAAATATTTTATCGACCTACCACAAGAATTGGATGCTGAGACTGAATTGAAAAAGATAGAGGAAGAAATTACGTATTTGAATGGTTTTATGAATTCTATTCAAAAGAAATTGAGCAACGAGAGATTTGTGAATAATGCGCCTGCTGCGGTTGTCGATAAGGAACGAAAGAAACTGAGTGATGCAGAAGCTAGGATTAAAATACTTGAAGAAAATAAAGCAAAGTACGCTTAATTAGCAAAGCTTATTTTTGATGGAAAAGGGTAGTATGGTAAGAAATACTAGCCTTTTCTTTTTTGGGCTCGAGCCCAAAATTAAATAGTATAATACTATTTGCATTTCAAAATGCGGTATTAAATATCGCTAATAAAATGATTAAGTTCAAGGCGAAAAACGCAGTCATATCCGTAGATACGACGAGTATTTTTAACGCAGAAATTAATCAATTTAGTAGATAGAAATACTGTATTTTGGAGTGCAAATAGTATAAGTTCCTTGTGGATTGGTCAGTGAAGCAATCCCATGATGTTGAAACAATGTTCCGAATGTGTATTGATTCTTTACAATAAGTTATTCAATCTTAATAAATTGTTTCACCATTCTATTATGTTGCTTGGTCTTAAACTCAAAATAATAAACGCCAGATGATAAATCCGATACATCAAATTCTACTTCCTCATTTGTAATTCCAACTTGAGTCATTGTCGATATCGTTTCACCTTTAGAATTTAGAAGACAGATCGTTACATCGGTTGCAACTTCATAATCGAAATTTAAAATTGTAAAACCAGAGGATGGATTAGGATGTATTAGAATGAGCTGTTCATCTAATGTTGAAATTTCTTCAGTGTTTATATAAATTGGTATAATTTCCAATGTTATTGCCCAAGCAAGAGATGGATCAACAGAGTACCATCCAGTTGTGTCATTCGGTATGTACACATTGTTAGTAGGTTCTCCATACGTAACATCTGTAGAAATTGCTGTACGTATGAATGTAGAATCTGTTGTTTCCCATGCAAAACTAAAAAGATAAGTTTCATATGGATCCAATATTAATATTGAGTGATTTGAATTTGATTCTAAAATATCAACTCCTATTTCTTCATAATTTTCAACCTTTTCAATAAATGTATGCCCGTAACCGATCACTTCAAGATTCGGATGTATATCACCATAAGCAGTGGAAGCCGTAAGAAAGTCAGCAGATTCTGAAGATTGGTCGATAACTTTCATTACCGTTAATTGCAAATGAGCATTGGAAATAGAGTCTTGATTTTCTGATGCGGCTTTTATAAAAATTTTCTGTGCATGATAATGAATATATCCAGTTTTTAAAATTAATGTAGGATAATATGGTCCAGGATTGAAGAATAAACTATCAGTTTCACCATTATGTGCTGCGTATTGAGACTCAGTAATTTCTATTTCTGATGTTACCATATTATTGTTTGGATTAGCATCCATTTCTTGTAAGGGCTGAATATCATATTCAACTGTATAATAACCGTCATCAAGATAAATATCAGGCGGTAAGATGACTTCATCGAAGTTTAGACTTTTTGTTGAAAATGAATCAACAGGTCCTGTGTGTTGAGATACTGAATGCTTGATCGAGCCATTTTCTTTGACAATCTTTACAGTTGCTAAAGCATCTGATAGGTTTTGCTTGCCATTATTTTTGAATTCTATACCGAATTCCAATGAATCAGCTCTTATTAGAGTGTTAGGTATTTTGACCGCATTAAAAGGGTGTCGAATCGAAATTACTTCCAACTCCACCTTTGGGGCATCAATAACATATACATCATCTATTGTCCAGAAATAATAATTAGCCTCATATACAAACTTGAATTGTACAGTTTCTTTATTACCTAATTTTGATGATACATCAATGAAAACGACATCATCAGTTTTTGATGCTTCATGCTGCGGTAAATTGTTGTTATATTCTATTGGAAAGGAAGTCCAAGTTTCTCCTCCATCTGAAGTTACTTCTACATAGAATTGAGATGCATATTGTCTTACATATTGTGTCCATGTTATGGTCACTAAATCATGACCTAAGGTTGAAAATTCTGGCGATATTAATTCGCCAATTTGTGGGGCAGCAGATAAACCATTCCCAAAATTCCCTTGTATTCCATCATTATCCAAATAATCCGAATCGAAACTTGCTGCTCCATTTTCCAATGATGCTGAAGTTATTGACTGATCAATTGAATATGCACCATCTTCCGCTAATCCATCTTCATTCCAAAACCATAAAGCATTTTCATTTGGCGAGACACCATTAGTTGTCCAGTCATTCAATCCACCTGCAAATTCGCTATTTGGATCACCAGGTCCGCCCCATATGAATGTTTGAGATGAAAGAGTTGAGTTAATTATAAGAAGGAATAAGATGATTTCTGTTTTGACCATGGTTTTTATTTAAAAGGTTGGTTATATGTGAAATTACAAAAGATTCATACATAATTTAGGCTTTTTTATATGTGTAGAGAATAGAAATTGCTTAATTAAAGACGATTAAGCCGCAACGACATTTTTTATTTAATTAGTAGTTTGGGTTTTACAAATATCATATAAAAAAAGCCTTGCAACTTTCATTGCAAGGCTTCATACATTTTATTGTATATCTCTTTATTACTGAACTTTAATGAAAGACTTTACAGTTCTTTCATTATTTGAAGTTGTAATTTCGAATGAATAAGATCCAGCTGGAAGATTTGCAACATCAAATTCTACTTGTTGCTTTGTTGCACCAGTTACAGATTTTGTTGTAATGTAACCACCTCTTGCATCTCTCAAGATAATAGAAGCATCTGTCGCTTCTGTGAAATCTAATTCAACAGTCGTAGTGTAAATAGCTGGGTTAGGGAAAACACGTACTGCGTCTTCTTCCAACTCAGTTATTTCTGCATTATCAACCATTCTAGATTCTATTATCGTTGGCATATACCAAGCTAAGGACTCAGCTATGTTGTACCATCCGATTGGATCGTCTGGAATGTATACCATATTCGCTGTTTGGAAATAATCAATTCCTGTTGAAGATCCTGTAAATACAAAACCACCATTATTTGAAATATCCCACTCCAATGTCATTAAATACGTCGTATTTTCTTCTAGAACTACTCCTATATCATTTGAACTTGCATCCAATAATTCTGTAGGAATATCTGTAAAGTTATCAACTTTCTCTGCTGAGAAAAATCCGAAACCTACTATCTCTAAGTTAGGGTGATCATCTCCAAACTCAGGAGACTCTGATAAAGGATCAAGTTCCTCTGCTGTTTGATTTAAAACTTTCATCAACCCAACACTTCCCAGTGCATTTTGGATAGAATCTTGGTTCTGATCTGCTCCTGAAAATACAACAGCGCTTGTATAATACTCCATGTTATCAGGTAAATCACCTGTTCTGATGACCATTGTCGCAGCATAAGTTCCAGAATTGAATGAATTCGCTCCAGACAACCCTTGGTTTGTTGCAAATAAATCCGTAGTGATTTCAGCAGATTCTGCTAAACCATTATCTCCAGGTGTAGCATCATCTCCATCAGCAGGAGTTACATCATATACTACAGTATATACACCTTCAGCTAAATTAATATCTTCAGGTAATACAACGCCATCAAATACTACTGATGCAGTATCTCCTGAAGCAACAGGTCCTGTTGTTTGAGAAAAAGAATATACAGATGTTCCTGCATCATCAAAAATATCTACAGTTGCAGTTGCATCTGATTGATCAGCAGATCCATTATTTCTGAAATCAAAAGCGAATTCCAACGTATCTGAATTGATCATTGAAGCTGGCGTACTTGCAGAATTAAATGGATAATACATAGCAACTCCTACAAGATCGTTTGCTGGTGTTTCAATTACTGCAACATCATCAATTGTCCAGAAATAATAGTTCGCTTCATAAACAAACTTAAACTGAACAGCTGCTTGATTTCCCATTACGGAAGATACATTCAATGACAATTGATTGTCTGTAGAAGTAGCTGAATTAACTGGTATTGCATTATTTGCATCTATAGGAAAAGATGTCCATGTTGCTCCTCCATCATTTGTAACTTCTACTGAGAAATTTGATAAAAATTGTCTCATATACTGTGTCCAAACTATAGTAACATCATCGAAACCTTCTGTTGAAAATTCCGGAGACAATAGCTCTCCTCTCTGTGGAGCAGCAGCATCACCTTGACCAAAATTTCCTTGAATTCCTGCGTTATCTAAAAAGTCAGAATCGAAACTTGCAGCTCCATTTGCTACTGATGCAGAAGCAATTGGCTGAGTACCTGCATATGCTCCATCATCTGCTATTCCATCTTCATTCCAAAACCAAAGTGCGTTTTCATTTGGTGAAACACTGATCGCAGTCCAATCATTCAAACCACCATCAAATTCGCCATTCGGGTCACCAGGTCCTCCCCATATAACAGTCTGAGCAGAAAGTGAACCACATAGTAATATGGCTAATAAAAAAGTAAAAATTCTCATCATAATCAATTTGTATTAAATGTTTTGTATTTTTTAATATTCATTCGTAATCCAAATATAGCATATTTATGTAAAAGTTGTTTGTATTTCTCCCGACCTGATTCCACTTACACCTACCTTCATGCAGACAATTTTACCAGTTTTAACACATAAAGAAAGCGTTTCTTTTGGAGTTTTACCAGAAAAAACACATAAAGCAGATACCATCATAACAGCATCGCCTGCACCACAAACATCAACAACCTCCACAGGAATGGACCTTTCGTAATATGTTTGACCTTCTTCTGCATAAAAAATTCCATGTTCTGACATAGTTGTCAAGACAACTTTAGCACCTAGAAATTCCCTTAATTTTTCAACAATGGGTTGCATGTACTTTTTGTGAAATTCTTTTGGTTTTTCCTTTTTAGCCCAATGCAAGAGCTCATTCATATTGGGTTTGAATAGATCAACTCCTGCGAATTGTTCATAATGTTTCTTTTTTGGGTCGACTCCTATAAAAATTTTATGGTCCTTAAGGATTCTTATCATGTCTCTTATATTATGCGCTCCGAATACTCCTTTATTATAATCTTGCAAGATCGCAATATCGAAAGATCCCGAATGGAGTGTCTCCTTAATTTTTTGAATCAATAATTGATTGACTTCTTCTGAACACTCATCTGTTGACTCTTTGTCAACTCGAACCAGCTGTTCATGACCATTAAATACTCTAGTTTTTACTGTTGTTGGTCGTTTACGATCGATTATAAAGTGTGCCTCAATACCTTCTCGTTCTACAATGGCTTGGATTTCTTTAGCTTTTTCATCTTCTCCTACTAATCCGATCAAGGTTACTGAACAGTCAAGCAAACGGGCATTAAGGGCCACATTAGCAGCGCCTCCCGCTTTTATTATTGTACTTGTCTGTTCTAAAACTGGAATATCTGCTTCAGGTGATTTTCTGAATACATTTCCATACAAATATTGATCGACCATTACATCGCCGATTACTAGTACATTGATCACTTTTTTCATCTTAATTGCCTCATAATATCTTCAGCTACCTTCTCTGACGCATATCTATGAGATTGAATAAAGGCAGTAGCTATGTTGTGTTTTTTTTCTAGATCATTACGCCCTAAAGTAAGTACTTTTTTTAAACTATTTACAAATTCTTTAGGTGAGTTTATCACTTCTATTGCACCTAGATTCGAGAGGGTTTTGGCTTCTTCAAAAGATTGGTGATTTGGACCTATGCATACTATATTTCGATGAATCAAGGGTTCAATAATATTGTGTATTCCTTTTGAAAATCCACCTCCTACATAAGCGAAAATACTGTGTTCATATAAGGTAGCTAGTTTGCCAATAGTATCGACTATGACTACATTTGAATCAATGGGTGAATTGGAAGATAGTAAAGGTGGGTTGGGACCCAAAAAAGTAGAAAAGTATCGTATGGATTGTGGGTGGACTTCATGTGGTACGATGACGTGGTTGTATTGTCTAAGTTGATCCAAAGAACTTAAAACACCATGATCTTCTTTGTGGAGACTCCCGTAAATAATAATAGGACGCTTTATTGTAAAAGGGATGTCAATTGATTTTTGACGATTGTGTTGTGTTCCATATATTCTGCTAATTCTTGTATCTCCTGTTGTTTTTACAGACGGATGTACTTTGGAGAGTAGGTCTTCACTGGCCACATCTTGTGTGTAAATGGTAGTTACTCCTTGTAATATCTTTTTAGTGCATGTGCTTCGTAATCCTATAAAATTGGATGTCACTTTCGCCGAAACCATGAAGACTGGTATATTTTGTTTTTTTGTTTCACGTAGCATATTTGGCCAAAATTCATTTTTAGCGATAACAAGGCACTTCGGTTGAACAGCATTAATAAAATGCTTCATTCTTCTTTTCCTATCAAAAGGAAGATAAACGGTTTCATAAGGAAGTTGTTTTCTTCTTATCCATTCGATTCCCGAAGCACTATAAAAAGAAACAAGAATTGGATGCTCAGGAAATTTCTTTTGAAAAAATGGAAGGAGATCTGCGATCTGTTCAAATTCTCCCGCTGAAGCACAATGAAACCAAATTCTTGACGAACTACAATGATTGATTTTTTGGCTTAATAATCCTTTAGCTCTTGCTTGCCATTTGGGCTTGACCCAACTTATTAAATAAAACAAAAAGGTCACCACATTGATGAAAGCATTATATAAAATGCACATGGTTTAGTAGTAAATTTCTTTTCCTTCTCCTCCTTCAAATAAACGAATCGCAAACCCAACGCGAAATCCTGTAAGCATATCTAAACGGGCTGCGCGGTCAGCTACTCTAGTATCAAAATTTACAGGTCGGAGATTTTTTGTGCGTGCTTGAATTGCATTTATTCCTGCAAAAACAATAACACCACCTGAATTACTTACGTATTGATAACCAATGAATTGTTCTATTCCCCATCCACGAGACAACCGGTCATATCCATGAGCATAATCACCCAGTAATTGATTAGTGGAAGCCGTTTCATTATTGAAAATGATATAATGGGTGAGCACATTTAATCCTATTCGAGCTCTTATACCATGTTGCCCTCCAGCTTCAATTAGTGGAAAAAATTTACCACCATTTACACCGATAATAAATCCTCTTTGTTTCATCGTAATGATCGCAAGATCTTGTTGTTGACTTACAAGAAAACCATCGGATGTTCTTAAGTTGGAAATGACATCTTCTTTAACAATAGGTCCCAGAAACATACCACCATGTATCCCATAAAACCAATTCTTTTTAGACACTTGCAGTGTTAATTCTGGATTATAACTAAAGCCAAAACGTTCTTTCAAATCATTGCCAGGTAGATCCATTCCATATCTAAATCCGAAATGTGCTTGATCAATTACTTGGGCAGATAATAGAGTGCCTACAGAAAGAAAAATAAAGAGATAGACAAACTTATACATATGGTTTATGTTGAGCAGTAAAAGTAGATGAAAAATATGAAAATGTATGATTTATTGGAATTTCAAATCATAATTGTCGAGTTAAATATATGACAAACAATACGTTCGACGTTTATACATAGTTTGACAACGTTAAATTGGTTACTTTTGTGGAAAATTTCGATTACAACTACATGGAA
Source organism: Saprospiraceae bacterium (assembly GCA_020627825.1). GTDB lineage: Bacteria > Bacteroidota > Bacteroidia > Chitinophagales > Saprospiraceae > JAHDFB01. The sequence goes on along the minus strand of JAHDGD010000044.1, from coordinate 7,675 downwards.
GCAAGTAAAAAGACAATATTAATTACGGGAGGTGCAGGATTTATAGGAAATCATGTCATCCGCTTTTTTTTACAAAAATACGATACATATCACATTGTAAATGGAGACAAGCTTACGTATGCAGGTAATCTAGAAAATCTTAAAGATGTCGAATCTTCTCCAAATTATTCTTTTGAAAAATTGGACATTGTAGATTTGGAAGCTGTAAAAGCCATTTGGGAGAAATATAATATTACTGATGTTATTCATCTAGCTGCAGAGTCACATGTAGATCGGTCTATCGAAAATCCAGCTGCTTTTATAGAAACAAATGTCATAGGGACGGCTAATTTATTAGCGGTTGCGAATGAAAAGTGGGGTAGTGGAGATCATCGATTTTATCATGTGTCTACTGATGAAGTATATGGTAGCTTAGGTGAAACTGGTTTTTTTACAGAAGAAACTCCGTATGATCCTAGGAGTCCTTATTCAGCGTCCAAGGCATCAAGCGACCATTTAGTACGAGCGTATTTTCACACATTTGAATTACCGATTGTCATTAGTAATTGTTCGAATAACTATGGTCCTTACCAATTTCCTGAAAAACTCATTCCATTGATGATTAATAACATCATAAATCGTAAACCTCTTCCTGTTTATGGTGATGGGACAAACGTGCGCGATTGGTTGTGGGTGGAAGATCATGCTTCAGCAATTGATGTTATTTTTCATAAAGGCAAGCTGGGAGAAACTTATAATATAGGTGGTGAAAATGAACTTCAGAATATTGAATTGGTCCATATGCTATGCGATATTGTGGATGAAAAATTGGGTAGACCAAGTGGAGATGCAAAATCTAGCATAAAATTTGTAACAGATAGAAAGGGACACGATCATAGATATGCTATTGATGCGTCCAAAATTATAAAACAACTAAACTGGAAACCAACTATTCAACCAAGAGAAGGACTTGAAAAAACTGTCGATTGGTATTTGGAGCATTCGGATTGGTTGAACAATATAACCTCAGGAGATTACAAACAATATTATGAGAAGTTTTATACCCATTAAGATTTAAAAAAGTAGTCGTGAATTTTAAAAATATACTTATTGTCTTTTTTTTCAGTGTTATTTCTTTTAGCATAGCAGCGCAATCTCCGCTTAGTGCCGAAGAAATACAAAATGAATTAATTTCTCGTGGCGTATCGGAAGAAGAAGTAAATGAATTTCTTTCTCTCGAAGGTATGTCCCTTAATGACTTAGAAAAATTGGATCCTTCTGAATATGTTTCATTTAATGAAAGATTCAACGCATTTATAGCTAAAAAAAGAGAGAAAGGAATAAATCAGGTTTCTAGTAATCCAACAACAGATGTTGAAAAGGAAGTTTTTGAAGAACCTACACAAGTTCAAGAAATAAAAGAGAAAGAAGTGGTAAAACCTGTTACCATTTATGGTGAACAACTCTTTAGTGAAGGGAATTTTCCTTTGCTTTCAGGTGATGGATTAGTGCCAGGAACCTATATACTTGATGTAGGTGATGAAGTGGCCATTTCCATATTTGGAAATTCACAATTAAGTAAGATTTTTACTGTTAATAAAGATGGTGCCATACTGTATAATAATGGACGTCAAAGAGTCATTGTTGCTGGACTATCATTAAATGATGCCCGTATTAAACTTGAAAAAGTTTTTAAAAAGACTTACAACTTTCGCACAGGTGATTTTAATGCTAACGTAGTAGGAGCACGAACAATAACTGTTAGTATCTATGGAGAAGTGGAAAATAGTGGAGGGTATATTCTATCTGCTGTTAATTCACCGATTAATGCGATTCAAGCTGCAGGAGGAATTACTGAAAATGGCTCTTATAGAAATATAAAAATTTACAAGTCAAACGGAGAAGTCAAAGAAATTGATCTTTATAAATATTTAAATAATCCATCTCAATTAAAAGAAATTGGTCTTTCCAATAATGATGTAATCCAAGTTCCAACTCGGAATAATACGGTTCAACTAAATGGTTCAGTCGTTCGACCTTTGCGGTATGAATTGAAGCAAGGAGAATCGATTGAAGATTTGTTGTCGTATGCAGGAGGATTTAAAAGTGATGCCAACCTGAAAACAATCGAATTAAAACGGTTTATTGATGGAAGTCTTAAGGTTATCAGTGTTGATTATGATAGCTCGGTAGGGAGATCTTCAAAACTTAAAAATGGTGATCGAATTTTTGTTTTTTCTTTAATTGAAAGTATAGAAAACCTTGTTTCCGTTACTGGTGAAGTCAATAATCCAGGAAATTATGAGTTGATTACTAACATGAAATTGAAAGATTTACTTGGCAAACTTATTTTTAATCAAGCAAGTAAATTGGATCAAGCAGTCATCAGAAGAGTTAATGCGAATGGAACGACGGAATTTATAAAGGTGAATCTTCAGGACGTTTTGGATAATCCTTCGAGTAGTTCCAATGTGGAATTAAAAAATAAAGATGAACTTTTGATATGGGATCAAAAGCGATTTGTTGATGCTGAGCATAATGTACAGATAAACGGTGCAGTTCGGTATCCAGGTAAATATGCTTATCAAAAAGGAAAGACTTATTTGTCTGATATTATCTATTTCGCTGGTGGCTTACGTCGAGATGCAAGTTCAGTTGGTATGATTCACAGAAAGGATCCACTGAATGAAAATTCGATTGAATATTTGAGGTTTGATCCATTTGCTAAACCAAATAGCGCTTCTGATTTAGTAATCATGCCTTTTGATTCTATTGTTGTCTTGTCTGATGAGTCTATAACAGATAATTATTCTGTTGTCATAGAAGGTGAAGTTAAAAACCCTGGTTCTTTTAAGTATGGCAGAGGAATGAGTGTAAAAGATCTTGTGGTTCTGTCTGGTGGTTTCAAAATTGCCGCATTAACAAATGAAGTAGAAGTCAGTCGTTTGATTATTAAAGATAATAAACCTACTGAAGTCAAAATAGCTACACTCTCAGTTGATCGAGATTTAACAGTAAATGGTGAAGGAGCTGATTATATTTTAGAACCTTTTGATCGTGTTTACGTGCGGACTATCTCTGATTTTGAGAATCAAACGTACATTACGTTAGAAGGAGAAGTGAAATTCCCTGGAAATTATGTGTTGTTGGAAAAGAATGAGAAGTTAAGTTCTGTTATCAAAAGAGCAGGAGGTATTACGGAAGAAGGATTTGTTGAAGGAGCAAGGTTATTGCGATCATATGATGAGACTGGATTAGTTATAACAAACTTAGATCAAGCTATGAAATATGGTAATTCAAAATTTAATTACATTCTCAAACCATATGATCAAATTCTTATTCCTAAAAAGCAAGATATAGTTACCATTAAAAGTAATCTGGTATTAAGAAAAAATCGAATCCTTCAAGAAGAAGAATTAAGCGGTAATTCTCTAAGTATAGCGCATTTTCCTAATAAAAGAGCGGACTATTATATTGAACATTTTGCAGGTGGATTTGATGATAGATCAGATAAAAAGAACATTTATGTAGAACATCCCAATGGTGAAATTGAAGAAACTAGAAACTTTGGATTTTTTAATATTTTTCCTAAAGTAAGGCAAGGGTCTACTATAATTGTTCCTGATTTACCCTTAGAAAATGAAGCTGAAAAGGAGAAAGAAGACATTGACTGGAATAAATTATTGACAGATTCCGTCACTCAAGCGATGTCGATTATTACACTTCTATTATTGATAGAACGGATATAAAAAAAGCCACATTGGATCTTTCAATGTGGCTTTTTTTACTCTTTTATTTTTGGGCTTAAAGCCCAAAAAAAATTATACTTCTATGGCTGCTACTCCTGGTAGGGTTTTCCCTTCGAGTAATTCTAGCATTGCCCCTCCTCCTGTGGAAATGAAGCTCATCTTTTCAGTTAAACCTGCTTCAGCAATGGCTGATACCGAATCTCCCCCTCCAATTAAACTGTAAGCTCCATTTTCTGTTGCTTCAGCAATAGATTCAGCAAGGGAATTCGTTCCTTTTGCAAAAGATGGCATTTCAAAAACTCCGACAGGACCATTCCATAAAATGCTTTTACTATTTAGCAGCACATCTTTATAGATTTCCATTGTTTTGGGTCCTATATCAAGACCTTGCCAATTCGCTGGAATTTTGTCTTTTGATACAATTTTAGTGGCAGCATCATTGTCAAATTTATCAGCAGCATTAATATCTTCTGGTAAATAAATTTTTGTATTTGTAGATGCAGCTTTTTCGAGTAAAGCAGTTGCAAGAGGAATAAATTCGTCTTCGCAAATAGAATTTCCCACTGAATATCCAAGACTTTTATAAAATGTATAACTCATTCCACCACCGATCAGTATATTGTCAGCAAAGTTCATAAGATTTTCGATAAGTTGGATTTTGTCACTAACTTTTGCTCCTCCCAGAATAGCTGTTACTGGTTGTTCTGCTTCAGTCATCATCTTATTGCCATTAAACAATTCATCTGCCATTAAAAATCCAAAAGCTTTATGCTCCTTAGTGAAAAACTTGGCCACTGTTGTTGTAGATGCATGTGCTCTATGTGCCGTTCCAAAAGCGTCATTGACATAGATGTCACCTAACGCTGCAAAGTTTTTAGCTAATTCTTCATCACCAGAAGATTCTCCTGAATGAAATCGTGTATTCTCTAAAAGTACGATTTCTCCACGTTGCAAAGACGAGCATACTTCCTTCGCAGCAGAACTAATAGGGTCATCTATAAATTCTACATGAAGCTCTAGTAATTCTTCAAGATGATCTACAAGATGTTTTAAAGTAAAACGCTGAACATCAATTTCACCTTCAGCTGTTTTCTTTTTTTGTGGACGACCTAGATGAGACATAATGATAAGAGATCCACCTGCATCTAAGATGTGTTTTAGGGTAGGGAGAGCTCTTCTCATTCTAGTGTCATCAGTGATTGTTCCATTTTCATCAAGTGGAACATTAAAGTCAACTCTTACGAGTACTTTCTTTCCTTCAAAATTTATGTCTTGAATAGCCGCCATATTTAAACTCTTGCTGTTAAATCCGCTAATCGTGCAGAATATCCAGCTTCGTTATCATACCACGATACAATTTTTACAAAATTTCCATTCACATCTGTTAGTAAAGAATCGAATATTGAAGAATGTGGATTACGTACAATATCTGAACTTACGATAGGATCTTCTACATATTCTAATACTCCTTTCATTTCACCCTCTGCGTATTTTTTGAATAAATTGTTGATGTCTTCTTTACTCATTGTTTTTTCAACCAACACATTCAATTCAATAAGAGATCCAGTTATGACTGGAACTCTAAGAGCCATTGCAAACAGTTTACCTTTTACAGAAGGAATTACTTTACCTACTGCATTGGCTGCACCTGTTGATGTAGGAACAATATTGTAAGCACAAGCTCTCGCTCTTCTTAAGTCACTATGTGGTGCATCTTGAATTTTCTGATCTGCGGTATATGCATGAGTAGTTGTCAATGAACCTTGAACAATGCCCAAGTTATCTTCTAATATTTTAATGACTGGTGCTAAACAATTTGTTGTACATGAAGCATTAGAAACAAGTTTTTCATCTCCTAACTCAGCATCATTTACACCTAAAACAATCGTTTTGAATGCATCATCTTTCGCAGGTGCTGAAATGATTACTTTTTTTGCACCTGCATCTAAATGTTTCGATGCTCCTGGTCCATTTCTGAATATTCCAGTACATTCCAATACGACATCAATGTTAAGCTCTCCCCAAGGTAAATTTGCTGGGTCTCTTTCTGCCGAGGCATGTATTGTATGGCCATTTACAGTAATGGTATCTTCTGTGCTTGTCACACTTCCTTCAAATATACCATGAGCGCTATCATACTTTAATAAATGTGCTAATGTCTTATTGTCAGTAAGATCATTGATTGCAACAACCTCAATGTCTTTATTTTTCATTAAGTTTCTGAATGTCAAGCGACCAATTCGACCGAAACCATTAATTGCTACTCTTTTTGCCATAATTATTATTTGTGATTATTTGATAAATTTGAATTAGAGCGCAAATGTAAGAAATTAATACTGAAAAAACGCGCAAGTCTTGTCTATCAAAATCCCTATTTTACCTGTTTAATTTATACTTTTACATGGCTTAAAAATTATGAAATGCGTTTCTTACATTTTCTTATAATGTGTGTTTTTTTCATAGGAGGATCAAGCTGTTCATCTAAGACTTGTTCAGACCTCCAATCATTTAAAGACCCAGGCGAAGCTATCAGGTTAGTAAAAGGAATGGAGTTTCCTTTTGAACGGTCACACACCCTTCTGAATTCGGAACCAATTGTTTACGCAATCTATAAATCGTGTGATCAACAAACAGGATTTTTTATTTTTAAAGAAAGACTAACAGGTAAAGAATTTATCAACCAAAATGTTCCATTAGAAAATTGGCTGGGTTTTACGCAAGATGCTAAGAAATTCGACTATTACAATAAAAAGATGAGAGGTAAGTTTCCACTTGTTCTAAAATAAAAAAAGCTGATAAGATTTCTCTTACCAGCTTTCACATATAAATATGTAGCCCCTAGGGGAATCGAACCCCTCTTTCCAGGATGAAAACCTGGCGTCCTAACCGATAGACGAAGGGGCCATAAATCTTTTCTTATAAAGATCAGATTTATAGCTTTCCAGTACGTTTATCGTGACATTAACTACACTATTTAAACTGCTTTTCTTTAGAAGCGACGCAAAGATAATAGCTTTCTTTAATTTCATAACGATATATCTTACATTTTTTTTCAATTTATTTCTCTTATTATGACCAATGTGTACCTGCCTTTCACCCTTTATTGGATATAAGCTGCACAATTACAAAGTTTTAGCGAAATGTATGTGGAGTATATTTTTTGTTCTTATTCCTACAGTTACAATTCCTTGTCCAATATTCATCTTTCAAGAAAAGAATGCTAACATTGCTAACTTGCTATTCACTTGTCTTTTATTTGAAGAATAATACAATTGAAATTTAAATTGTGGATTAAATTCTTCTTAGATTAACGTGAACAATAGATAAGGATTTTTATCAAGAACCTTTTAAAGTTTTGGTCTCTTAAAAATGTTATGATGCGTTGATTTAGCTGGAGTTTAGAACCGTGAAAGATGGTCTATTATTCATTCGGTTACGATATCAAGGAAATAAGCTGAATCAAGACAAAGCGATATTAAGATTACTGTTGAAAACAGTAAATAGTATAGAAATGAATTGAACTTTAGGCCCAAGATTATTCCAAAATAACGTGAATTAGAAGCTTGTTAAGCTGGTTTGGGAGGGGATTTTGGAGATGAGTGTAGTGATTTTGTGAATATCACTAAATTTGATACTACGTAACTTGGAAACGCCTTTATAATCGACCCTCCCACACTCCCAATCCCCCTATACAACCACCATCTAACCCCCATTTTCCACCTTTTACTAACCCTGTATCTCTTGTTTTGCTGACTGATAATTTCTTTTCCTCTTTCCATTTCTTCATAATAGGTCGAAAATTCTGAAACACTTTCGAAATAGTACCTTTCAAATCTACTTTTTACTAACCCTCCGCTCCTTTCTCTTAATCTGTTTACCCATTTAGCATACACACTATGAAAGATTCTAAATTGCTCACTTATAATTCTCCATGGCTCATCAATAAA
>JAHDGD010000232.1 GCA_020627825.1 Saprospiraceae bacterium | reverse complement strand
TTAATTCTTGTTTCATATATCGAAACGATGTTTTGATTAATAAAACAAATATAATAAATAAAAAACAAATAAAAGCCCTCTTTTCATATATAAAAAGTCAACATACAACTCGGAAAAAGGAATTTTTTGTGTTTTCCAAAAAAGAGCTTAAATGGGATATTTAAGTTTTTAAAAGGGATTTCTATACACAAAAACAATGATCATATACTATGAAATCTATTCAAATAAAATGGCTTGTATTTTTCATAACGCTTATTGTTTCTAAAAACTTGATTGCTCAAGAAGAGACAATATATGAATATACTATTGAGTGCCAAGATCCAAACAACCCTGAATGTATATGCTTAGCAGAGACTTCTAAGTTAGAATTTATAAACCTAAGTGGTGAAACACCAGGATATTATACGATGAGAATAAGTATCGTTTCAAATTGGGGCAACAATCCTGGTTATGAAGTAATCACTGAAAACATTGATTCTGACTTTTTCAACTGGAATGAAGCAGAGGTCGTTAATGACTTTTATTTTTATGAATCTTTTGACCTTCATTTCCCTAACAACACAGGGGCGACTGAAGAGACGTTTACGGTTTCCTTGGCTCCTCCTTTTTGTGATTTAACAATTACAACAGAAATACCCGAATATACTCCATTATGTGATTTATTCCAAGGAAGTGTTTCTCTTGTAATAGGCAACTATAACTGTGAAGAAGGAACAATTATTTTTGACTTAAACATTGTGAATACATCCAACGAGCTATCTCTTGACGAGGCACAATTAATCGAAAACACCCAAATACAACTAATAACTGCTGAGGGGAATACTTTCTCAGTAAGTGGTACACTTAATGATAGTTTCTTAATGAACGAATGCATCATCAACCAAGGAAGTAGCATTCACCTCACTTTTTGTACTGATGTATATTATCAAGATAGAACAAGGCGATGTTGCCATCAACAGATTATTCAACTTCCATCTTGTTGATTCCATTTATTTCAAACATTTATCCGAAATCTTTATATCATGAAATATATCTCCTTTGTCTTAGTATTTATTTTTTCCTCTTTACAATTAACAGCTCAGCACGAAAACTGTGGGGGGGTACACGAGAATGTTGACCACTTCTCAGGACTATTAGATAATCAATCTTACTGTAATGGTGTCGATTGTGAGACACAAGTGCAAGAGTGGATGGATAGTTGTGAAGAAGTTTGGGTCAATGTTACTGTACACTACCTCATTATCGGTGATTGTGATGGAACCCCTTCAATTGGTTCAGCTGGTGTACCTTATAATGATGCTGGACAGAACTCATATGATAGAGCGGAAGAGATGATTAATGATGCTAATGAAATGCTACAGAATTATGAAGACAACGATCAGTTTGGACAAGATATCTGGGGGCATCCAGACCACAATACAGCACCTACATGCATGCCGCTTCGTTGGAAATTAAACGGTGTAGAGTTTCATTGTATGCCAAGTGACCCAGGAAATGGTTGTAACGCTTTGAACAGCTTAGCCAATTTAGATCCATCTTCTTTACATGTTTTGATGAAGCCTATAAATGCAGACTGGAATGGTGTAGCATGTAGCAATGGTACAGTAATGGAATTGTTCACTGCTGATTTATTGAATCATGAACTTTTACATGTTTTGGGATTAGACCATACATTTGAAAATGCAAATAATTGCCCCGATGTTCCGGCTTTTCCATCTTGGACATGGAACAATCCCAACGCACCTTCAGATGATACTTCTGGTGACCAATGTTATAGTATATATCCAGAAGATCATCCATATTGTCAGGGACCTGTTCCGCACCCTTGTTGTAATGATTGCATGGAAAACAACAATACGATGGCTTATAGTTCGATTAACGATGATCCAGAAGTTGCCGCAATAACCCCTTGTCAAGTAGAAGCTGCTTTAACTGATTTATGTAACGATCACTGTCATCAAATTGATGACACCTTTCCGCCTAACGTTTGTAATCCGCCTAACGCATTCATAGATATACCTGAGTTTGGCATTTTTGATGTGAATGGATGTGATTTTTGTTTTCAAATGAGTCCTAGTTTCAATGATAAAAATCATCGAATTACTTTTTATGAGAACAATGGTTTCTTTTCGTCTTTTGTAACCTCAACAGGATGGGTACCTGGCGAAGCTGGTGAATACTGTTTACCTTATAATAAAAAAAACAATACCTGGGGTAAAGATTTTAAGCCTGAGAAAACTTATACCATAATTCTTCAAGTTAAAAACAAATGTGGTGATGTATCAACCGCTAGATTAGACTTCAAGATGCCTAAAGGATGTATTGAAGATGAAGAAGAGATTGATTGTTACCCTCCAATCGTAAAAGAGGTTAAATACTCAAAAAAAGAAGTATTTCTCTCTTGGAACGATTCAAAAAACAATAAGTCCTATACTATTCAATATGAATCTCTAGATGGTCGTTATCGAAATGCGATTACAACTAACAATACTAACTCTATCTCATTTCCTCACTATGATAGAGTTTATACCATAGATGTAAGATCAAATTGTGAGGGAACCAAGCCAACGACAGAAGAAGAAACTCACATAGGTGTTAAAGGTAGGCGTAACTCCTCTCTGTTTAATGCTCAAAAAGGATTCGTTATTTATCCAAACCCTGTTTTTGGGAATCAACTCAACATAAACATAACAGAGCCTTCTAGCTTGGACTTTAATCATCCTATTGAGGTGACTATAACTGATTTATTAGGTTTAAAAGTATACACAGAGCTGATAATTTTTAGTGGCAAAAACACCACTATAAAACTTGACGACAATTTTAATGGAGGAGCATATACGATCAGCTTAAGGGATATACACAAGACATATTATGTCAATAAGGCGATTATTTTAAGTAATAAATAATATGAAGTTGTTTGAAAATAGCTCACTGGCTTCTAAGAAAATCTTTTAGCCCCAATTTTTACAAGCTCAGCAGCCATTTTCGAACAACTTCTATAACTCTTTCAGGACTTAAGCCTCTATTTCATACTTAAATAAAATATCATGAAATATATTATTTCAGTTTATAAGCCAATAATACTTCTTTTCACCATACTTCTAAGTCAGAACCTAAATAGTCAAAATACCCAACAGATTTTCCTCCCATTTCAGGCAGAATGCTTGGACGCCGAAAATGAAGATTGTCTTTGTATTCCACAAAGTTCGTTATATCCATTTTTTGATGTTTCAAATGGTGCAAGTGGTACAATAACCTTCAAAATCAACATTATTTATACAAATGGAAATAACTTTCCTTTTACCCCAATAGATCTTGAGTCCGACTATTTTACTCTAGAATCAGTTTCTCAAGCTAATGCAGCCATTGCTCAAATAAGGATGACCTATGAATATGATAGCAACATTGACAATGCGACTTTTACATTAAATTTTCCAGAGCCTTTTTGTAGTATAGAAATAACTACTGAATTGCCTACAGTTCCTGAAAGTTGTCTACAAATGGAGGACAACATCTCCATTGAAATCAATGACATTGTATGTAATAATGATCAGTTCTTTATAGATTATGATATCAATGTATTATCTGATGATCTAGGAATAGATGAAGAAAACATTGCTGACCATATTGAAATGACCCTAATTAAAAGTAATGGGAATACAATAGAAATAGGCAATATTGAAGGGTTATTTATAGGCAACCAATGTGTATTGGAAAGAAACGATATAATTTTAATGCGTTTTTGTACCGATGTAATCTACAATGGTCAGACTTCTTTCTGTTGCAAGGAATTAGAGTTTCAAGTCAATTGTTAGTTTTCTTGTTTAGTATGATAACAATTATTACAAAGTAGTGTAGATTTTCTAGCTGGAATCTTACTAGAGTTTATTCTGAAATAGTTTTATGAGATCAAAAAGATGGATTTTATTTCCAGCCAAGGAACACCCGCAGCCTAATCCCCATAGGGATTAAGTACTCGGCCATAAATAACGATAGGATGTGAATGAGGATATTTTAGATTTAGACAAGGCGTGAAAACCGCGTCTAGCCGTAGCTAAACAAGGATTTTCACAACGAAGTATAAATCTAAAAGATTCCATTCAACACTATTGGGTTATTTGTGTCCGAGTACTTAAGGCGAGGATGTGACGAAGGATGGGGACAAAAGACGCTTTTTGAGCCTTACGAAATTATTTAGAATAAACTCTACTATATATAGGCATTTAAAAAACTTTTATCTGTTAAGATATAAATGGAGATGTCCTCATTTTAGCTTCAAGATTTTTTCATAAGAAATCCTCTATTAAAATAATAATCATGATAAAAAATATATTGCTATTTTTTCTGTTAACCTCTTTTTCAAACCAATTCTCTTTAAGCATTAAAATAGATGACAGATGTGATATTTTTCAAGAAACCGTCTCTGTTTATCTTCAGAATGTTCAATGTGTTGATGGCCATATATCTTTTGAAATTGGTGTATCAACGATACCTTCTGAGATCAGTTTTTTTGAAAGTAATTTAATTAAAAGAGTAGAGATCACCGTTGAAAATAGTAATGGGAATACTTATACAATCCAAAATCATGATGGGTCTTTTCATTTTGACGAATGTCTTATAGACAATGGAACTCAATTCATTGTTTATTA
>JAHDGD010000231.1 GCA_020627825.1 Saprospiraceae bacterium | reverse complement strand
TAAGACAAATCAATTTTTGAAATTAGAAAATTTAGAGATGACCTAGTTTCTGGTTTAGTTCCTAATTTATCTGATCCATTTTATTTTAGAATCTTCTAATGTCACCAATAGTTTTTATTCGACATTCAAATTTTGGTTTTCAACTATAAAATCAAAAGATAAATCTGATAGGCTTTTTCCATTTAAAGTAGCTCCCCAGGGGCCATGACCTTTACCTTCTAATGGATAAAATACGAAATCATTTTCATTTGTTTCCCATATGGTTTTTAAATCTTCAGCACTACTAAAAAGTACGGTGGAGTCTTCCGTGCCGTGAGCTATAAACAAACCTGGGTCATTTGATTTAAACCTCTGGTATCCATAGATTAACTCCAGTATTTCAATAGATACTTTCGAGCCCCAAAAATCTAAAATTGTTTGTACTTCATAGCGTTGAGAAAGATTGGTTGTCGATAAGGTATTATCTTCACTTAAGCTTATTTCATCTTTGTAATCACCTAATTCTGATACACCAAGTCCAATAGATGTAATTGCTCCTGCCGAACCACCTCCTACAGAGATATAATCTTTATTTATGTTATAATTATCGGCATTGGCTATAATCCACCTTAAAGCAGCTTTAGCATCTCTGTGAGCAGGATACATTGCATAAAGTTGGTCGAGGTTTGCAGGTGCAACATCTGCAATGGAATCAATCCATTCTTGTGGAATCGTTCCCTTTTGGTCTCTTAGTCTGTAGTCAATTGAAAATACAACAAAGCCTCTGGATGCATAATAATTTGCTATATCTACGAGGGCATCCTGTTGTTTAGAACCACCAATAAACGCACCTCCATGAATTAACATTAATAAAGGTCGATTTTTTAAATCATTTTCTGGAACATAAGAGTCCATATTTAGAGGTGCAATTGAGGTATTGGTACTGTTCCAACTATCATGACTAAGTCCTTCAGCGTAAATGATATCTTCTATTACATTTACTTCATAGGTAGCATTCAACTTCACTATTGGTGAAGAGCTCTCCGGTGTAATTATGTTATCATCATCTCTGTCGCATGATATCAAAGAAACCATAATTAGTAAACTTGCAAAAATCTTATTCATCATAATTTTCCTCTTAAAAACTTCTACTTAGACCATTGAAATCACCTAAGGTTTAATTTAATGTATTAGAAGGGAGATAATTCACTCTCTTTTTTTCGAAAGGAAAGTCATAAGTCCAAATGCATATGTAAAATACTTTCCAATACGATACGAAATTATACTAGTTTATTTAATATGTGGCAGTTGTTTTTCAACTGCTACTCTTGTTATTATTTGTTTTTTAATCTGGTTTCGAGTATTCTATCAATTCCTCTACATAGTGAAAATCACCTTGATTTTGGGTAAGTTTTATGAAAGTTTTTACAGCAGGGGCATATAACCAAACTTCTGTTTCATCTGCGCTATATCCCCGGGAATTGGTGGTTTTACCATTGTATTTTATGGTGTAGGCCATAAATGTTCCAGCTTCTACTGTTTGTTCCTCGTAGGATAGTATTTCGGCATCTTGACTTTGTTGTCCAGTTGTACCATCCTGGCTTGTCCAATTGTTTTCATACTTCCACTTTTTACCCACTTTGAGAGGCCATTCATACTTAGGTGTTTCGCTCTCTTCTGGTTTAACAATTTCAGTAACTGGAATGGTGTCCTTACCGATTGTCATGCCTAAAGACCCTTTAAAACTGATTATTTCTCTTGTGTCTTTTCCATCCGAGCGCACTTCTCCTTTGGTAGTGACACCTTTGTACTTCCAAACCCATTTTTCTCCAACCGAATAATCAGCCAAAGTTGGTTGTTTAGTTATTGTAGATTTAGAGCTGTTAATACATGCACTAAGTAACAATATCGGAAGTAATATTTTAATTTGGATTTTCATATTCTTGAATTATATTTTTCTTTCAGTTTTTTTAATAATGAATAATCTCATCAATTGTTAATGATTTAGATTTAAAAGTACATTACTAAATTAAGTCAATATAAAAATTTGGCATTTACTTTCTTGATTTCATTAGCTCCTTTCCAATATTATGAAATTATTTGCTGAGCATATACCTAGCGTCGGGAATTGGGAATTCTGTTGATTGGGCGTACGATGGTATCTATCGTTTCTCTGAGGGACAAAGAGATATGATCTGATATATATTGAGCCTGTTTCTTAACTGACCTAAACACTTTAGATTCATCACCTAAGCTGACGGTGTTAAAAATAAAACTTATAATTTTTTAATTGCATAGTGATTGATAACTTGGCGTAAAGCAACTTGTTTTCTTCCATGATCAGATTTGGTGTAGGACTGTTTTAGAATTTGTCCTTTCGGGGAAAACAAAGGCGTTTCTTCTTTCTTCGCATTTAAACTCGCTTCGGGGTGATTCATAAGTTCCATGCAAAGGAATAAATGCCTTGTTATCAAATCTTCAAGCATTGCATAATTTTCTCCAGAAGAGAAGCCTGCATAGGCAAGAAGGTTTTCAACTTTAAGTCCAAACTCTTCAAGTCTAGTCATTGTCTACTTTTTATTTTTAATCAAAATTTGAGCTTCTATAATAGATCGATGTTCGGCTCTATGTTAGTCGCAGAAATTTTAATATTTTCTTACAAATTTTAAATTCTTAAAGAAATTTCCAGAAAGAAAAAATTCCTTTATTGAACCATTGTCTAGGTCATTTTTAAATTCCAATAAGCCAAAAAATGGCGCATTAGAATAAAAGGTTGATTTCGAAATTGGGTACAATTTAATATCTCCATGCATGTCCGAAGTGGCATAAAGTTGATTGTTCTTATTTACTAATTGGAACGTAACTTCAAATTCTTCATTTCTATAGGTTCCTTCAAATTGTTGTAAATTTGAAATTGTAACATCTTCAAATTCTACTCGTATGCATGGATATTTGAAATCCGCTATGTTAAAGTCAAACTTATCTTCAAAAAACTCAAATTTAGTATGTGGCATATATGGAAAGTTGAACATATTTTCTGATATGACTGGCAGATATAGTTTGTCATATGTACCATATGGTTGAAAAAAAAGAGAGTCATTTTCTGCCAAAACATTATAATAAGTTCCTGGAAACATTTCGTATGTGCCTACAAAATCTTCTAACTCTTCTTGTAAATATATTTTCTTCTTTAAATTGGCTTTGGGTTCTAATTGATCTTGAAGTAACAAGTCGAAAATTGAATATGCAACGTCCAAAGAACTGAAGCCACCACTATTCGATAAGATTAAAACAGAAAACTTGCTTTCAGGTTCGTGTAATACATAGGATCGATACGATGCGTCTCCTCCTCCATGAAAATTAATATTCTTTCCTCTATAATTTTTTGATTCTAAACCTAGCCCATACTGAATAACTTCCCCTGAATTTAATACATTTTGCTTTGTCATTTTCCCAATGATAGATTGGCTTCCAATTTTTGGTGAATGAAAATTTAATGCCCATTTACTTAAATCTTGAATCGTTGTACTTATACCGCTGGACCCAACATTCATTACAGAATATGGAGAATTAATATATTCTTCATTTTTAATGGTATAGGAATAGGCTTTATTTTTTATCAAAATAGTTGGGTCAACTATTGCCCTGCTGTTTTCCATTTTTAGTGGGTTGAAAATTTTATCTTCAATTATACTTGAAAACAAATCGCCTTCAACTCTCTGAATAATTTCTGCTAAAAGTGTATATCCAGTATTATTATATTCATATTTCTCTCCAGCTGCAAAATTAACAGATTTTATTTTCAATAGCATATCTACCACTTCTCTGTGTGTCATCTTTCTTTCGAAATCATCATTCCCTTTCAACTGTATAAGCTCATGCAAATTTGGTAGCCCGTGTGTATGATTTGCTAATTGTCTTATTGTTATTTTAAAGGGGAGATTTTCTAATTCGGGTAGATATAAACGGATGTCATCTTCCAACGAAATTTTACCTTCTTCTTCAAGTAATAAGGCTAGAAAACTTGTAAATTGTTTTGAAATAGAGGCAATATGAAAGGAAGTAGAATCAGAAATTGATATATCATATTCCAGATTTGCCATCCCGATTCCTTTAGTGTAAATATTCTCACCTTTTTTTATTATAGAAACTATAGCTCCTGGTTTTTCAGGATGATAGTGGTGATTTAGTATAGAATCGACTTCTTGGAAAAGTATTTGATGTTTTTGCTTTTGAGCTACTATTGTATTGTAAGTCAAGCTCGCTATTATGAAAATTATTATTTTATGCATTTTGTTTTATTGTATATAACGAAACGGCACTGTTAGCCCAATTCTTTAAAGATAAGCACAAAATAATTTAACCCAATGCTTGGCAGCCTAAGTCCTAAAATCTAAAGTTGTCATAAAAGGTGCTTGTTTAATTTTGAAATATTATGCTATTGCATTCGGGGTAGCATTTGCTCCAACGTCTGGTCTTTCAGACGATTTAATACATCGAGTTTAGATCTGTCTGTATTCTAAAGATAGGAAGATAGTATCGTTATCCAAACGGTCTTGTGTGGCTTGGTGAATTTTGTATTTTCTATTATACATTTTAGGGCGGGATTCGGGGGAACTTGTTAACGTTAACTAACCCTATGATTATCAACCTGTTTCAAAAACCATTTTCCCTATGTTCAGGTCTTGTGAATTTTATATCTCATTTAAATAACGGAACTGCTATCATTTAATGGTCCCTTTCTCTAATT
>JAHDGD010000230.1 GCA_020627825.1 Saprospiraceae bacterium | reverse complement strand
GACCAGGACAATTCTCTTGCAATAGAATGCACGTTGGTCGAGACTATAGGTTGCCTATAGCCATTTCAAAAGAGCCTGAGCCTTTTATAGTTTCACCAGCATACGATGTTTTTGAAATAACAAGACCTGATGAGTTATTGGGTGACTATCTTATGATGTGGTTTTCTCGTGCTGAATTTGATAGAAATACTTGGTTCTTTACAGATACAGATGTAAGAGGAAAGTTAGGTTGGGATTCATTTTGTGATATGACTCTCCCCATCCCACCCATAGAAGAACAAAGAGCTATCGTAGCCGAATACCAAACTGTCATCGACCGCATCCAACTCAATGAACAAATCAATGCCAAACTGGAAGAAACCGCACAGGCTTTGTATAGACATTGGTTTGTAGATTTTGAATTTCCTATCTCCGCAGATTATGCTACTTCGATAGGCAGGCCCGATTTAAATGGAAAGCCTTATAAATCTTCTGGTGGGAAGATGGTTTATAATGAGGAATTGGAGAAGGAAGTGCCTGCGGGATGGATTGATGGATCGTTTTTAGATGTCTCAAGAATTATTATGGGACAATCGCCTTCAGGCGATTCATATAATTATGAAGGTCTTGGGACTGTACTCATTAATGGTCCAGTTGAATTTGGTGATTATTTTACTGTGAAAACCAAATGGACAACTTCTCCAACAAGAATGAGCCAACACAATGATTTAATAGTATGCGTCAGAGGAAGCACTGTAGGAAGATTTGTTAAATGCGATGGTGTTTATTGTTTGGGAAGAGGAGTATGTGCATTTAGGTCAACAGAATACCAATGTTTTGTAGATGAAACATATAAATATCACCTTAATAATATGGTTAGCTATTCAATTGGCTCAACCTTTCCAAGTTGGGACAAAGACTTTCTTTATAATTATAAAATATTGGTGCCTGCAAACGCCATATTAAAAGTATTTGAAACCACCGTTGAAAATATTTACAAAGATATCAGATTGAACGCATACGAAAATCTTGAATTTAAAAAGCTTCAGGACTTACTTCTTTCAAAAATGGCAAGCACTTATTCAGCACAAAAAGCAGCTGCCATATGAAAGTAAAGTTCACTGAAGGCAACTGTCTGAACCGTGATTTTGAAGGATTATTGGATTGCAATGATTTTATTGGGTTAATATCAAGAAATCATGTAAATCATGAGAATCAAGGTTCAAGACAATGAAACACAAAGAGCTAACATATAAGATTATCGGATGTGCTATGGAGGTTCACAAACACTTAGGTAATGGATTTCAAGAAGTGATATATCAACGAGCATTGGCCATAGAAATGACGTCAAAAGGCATTGAATACTCCAGAGAGCATGAAATGCAAATTCAATATAAAGGACACGATATTGGAACAAGACGCGTGGACTTTTTTGTCGAAAATCTAATCATGGTGGAGATTAAAGCCATTATTGATTTGGAAGATGTTCATCTTGCTCAAGCGATGAATTACGTGGAAGCCTATGAGCTAGAAATCGGTTTGTTGATTAATTTTGGTTCTAAGAGTCTTCAGCACAAAAGAGTCCATAACAACAAAATCAAGTAATCATGACAATCAAGCAAATCAAGGTTCAGACAGTATGAGCGGAAAATTCACAGAAGAAAAATTAGAACAAGCTTTCATTGAGTTGATGGCCCAAGAAGGTGAAAGGTATTCATCTTTACCACACAACGTATTTACTGTATGAAAGACTGGATAACAAAAGCATACGCCTATTTGGATAAGTCATTGGGTAAAATACCTATCGAGCTCAACGAGATAGACTGGAAACAAGAACTATCTCCAAATAATGAAAAACTATGTAAACATCTCTCTGCCTTTGCCAACCTGCCTGGTGGTGGTTATCTCGCCTTTGGTATCAATAATAAAAATGCAAAGCTATTGGGAATAGATAGAGAACAAGCCAATGCCATCGTGGACAAGTTAGCGTCTCTTGGACGAGATGGTGTGGAGCCTTTGGTAAGGGTAGATCATTCTATTGAAGAATTTAGAGGAGAGCATATTCTTTTTGTCCATATCAAAGAGTGTGCCGTCAAGCCTGTTCATCTTGCGGGTCAGACCATTGAAAAAAGTTTTATCCGCAGCGGTGGCACAACTCGAGAGGCTTCACGGCAAGAGGTAGGTGCTTTGATGCTCAATAGCAAGTCTCCCACATGGGAAGAGCTACATGCATCAAAATTACTTGCGGCTACCGAAGTCATTACACTATTAGAGTATGGCAAAATATTAGAGTTATTGGGCAAGCCCATACCCAGTGATTTAGACGAAATCCTAAAGTGGATGGAAGACGAAAAGATAATTGTCAATGTAGATGGCAAGGGTTTTTATATCACTAATTTTGGAGCAGTAGCAGCGGCTAAAGACCTTACGCAGTTTGACGGCTTGAGTAGGAAATCGGTTCGTCTCATAAAGTATGATGGCGTCAATAAGGCAGGGAGCAGCAAAGAGTTTCCTGGTCACAAAGGATATGCTATTGGCTTTGAGGGGTTGATCAGTTTCACGCAAGGGTTATTACAAGACAGTGAAGTGATTAAAAATGCTTTGAGAGTAGATACAGCTATCTATCCAGAAATAGCCCTTAGAGAATTGATTGCTAATATTCTGATCCATCAAGACTTTTCGGTTCGTGGGGCAGGTCCAATGATAGAGATATTCGATGATAGAATTGTATTTTCTAATCCTGGCAAGTTGTTACCATCGAAAAGTATTGACAGATTGATCCGTACAACTCCTGAATCCAGAAATGAAGTCTTGGCATCTGCTTTTAGGAGGTATAATATCTGCGAAGAAAGAGGATCAGGCTTTGAGAAAGCAGTGATTAGTATTGAGTTGTATGGTTTGCCACCACTGAGATTTGAGGAATTCGAGAATTCATTTAAGGTCACCATGTTTGCACCGAAACCATATGCAAAGATGTCTGTTGATGAACGCATCGAGGCATGCTACCAACATAGCATTATAGAGTATTTTGGGAGTGGAGGATTCAACAATGCTTCTCTTAGGAAGCGATTCGGCATGCATGATAAGCAAGCGGCTCAGATCTCTTTATTGATAAAAGAAGCGATTGAAATTGGTAAAATAAAGCCAAAGGATGCTGATAATGTTTCTAAGAAATTCAGTGTTTATGTGCCTTATTGGGCTTAAAATCTTATTTAATTTGAAAAACATTCTAAAACATAAAGGATTGATAATCAAAGGTTTGTTATTTAATTGGAATTCGGAAACTCAGAATCACTTAATTAATTCAAATATCGGCACTGCTCATAATTCGTTGAATATCAGGGAGTTTTTATTTAATTGGAATTCGGAAAGCACAATATGAGCAGAAAATTCACGGAATATAAGTTAGAAGAGACTTTCGTTGATCTATTGGATCAAGAAGGATATCCACATACTTTAGGCAATACCATCACAAGAAAAGAAGATGAAGTCATCATACAAGAAGATTTAAGAGATTACTTAAAGGAAAGATACCAATTAGCTAATATCACCGATGTAGAAATTGATAGCATCATTCTACAATTATCCTCTTTATCTGATACAGACATTTACGAAAGTAATAAGACCTTCATCAGAATGTTATCCGATGGTTTTATTCTCAAAAGAGAAGACAGAAGCCAAAAAGACATTTACATACAACTCATAGATTATACAGGATTATCCAAACAACAGCATAAAAAAGACAACTTAACCCATATAGCAGCTGATCCAGATGGCAACTACGGAGAAGACAAAAATATCTATCGCTTTGTCAATCAATTAGAAATCGTTGGTTCACATAAACGGATTCCCGATGGCATCATTTATATCAATGGATTGCCTTTGGTGGTTTTTGAGTTTAAGTCTGCCATACGAGAAGATGCAACGATACACGATGCCTATGTGCAGTTGACCACTCGCTACAAACGAGACATTCCACAGCTATTCATTTACAATGCCTTTTGCATCATCAGCGATGGCATCAATAATAAAGCGGGTTCATTCTTTGCTTCTTATGAGTTTTACTATGCCTGGAGACGAATAGCAGGCTTAGCCAAAGAAGTAGATGGAATCGATAGTATGTTTACCTTGGTGCAAGGGATGCTGCAGAAATCCAGAATCAGAGACATCATTCAGAATTTTATTTACATTCCTGATTCATCTAAGAAGGATGAAAAGATTGTTTGTCGCTATCCACAGTATTATGCTGCAAGAGCCTTGTATGACAACATCAAAAAAGCACAGAAGCCAGAAGGAGATGGCAAGGGCGGTACTTACTTTGGAGCAACAGGATGCGGCAAGAGTTTTACAATGTTGTTCTTGACCAGACTTTTGATGAAAAGCGTTGAGTTTGAGAATCCGACTATAGTATTAATCACAGACAGAACAGACTTAGACGATCAGCTTTCAGGACAATTCACTAATGCCAAAGGATACATCGGAGACGATACCATCATCAGCGTAGAAAGCAGAAAAGAACTGAGAGAATTATTGCAAGGCAGAAAAAGCGGTGGTGTTTTCTTAACCACGATTCACAAATTTTCAGAAGACATAGAATTATTGACGGAGCGATCTAATGTCATTTGTATATCTGATGAAGCCCATAGAAGCCAAACCAACTTAGATCAGAAAATACGAGTCACCGAAAAAGGTGTCAAGAAAACCTACGGCTTTGCAAAGTACTTACACGACTCTTTACCCAATGCCACTTATGTAGGATTTACAGGAACACCAGTAGATGCCACTTTAG
>JAHDGD010000229.1 GCA_020627825.1 Saprospiraceae bacterium | reverse complement strand
AATCTTTTCCCACCCACCACCCATGAAATGGGTTATATCATTTAATGAGATAAGCAAATTATTTGAGTATATTGCAAAGAATAACTCCAAAATTGAATTATGAATAGAATTAAAGAAGTTTTAGGAGAAAAAGAGATTACTCAAACTTGGTTAGCTAAAGAATTGGGAAAGAGTTACAATATGGTAAACTCCTATGTTCAAAATCGAAGACAACCAAGTATTGAAGTCCTCTACAAAATTGCAGAACTATTAGAAGTTGAAGCGAAAGAACTATTGTTAGAAATGAAAGAAGTACAAGTATAAATGGCAAAGAAAAAAGAGACAAAAGAAGAACCATTAGAAAAACAGCTTTGGAAATCGGCTGATAAACTACGCAAGAACATAGACGCTGCCGAATACAAGCATGTCATGCTAGGTTTGATATTCTTAAAATACATCTCTGATGCTTTTGAAGAACTATTCAACAAACTCAATTCTGGAGAAGGAGAATATACAGGAGCAGACCCAGAAGATAAAGACGAATACAAAGCGGAAAATGTTTTCTTCGTTCCAAAAGATGCTCGTTGGAATTCTCTTAGAGACCAAGCAACACAACCAACAATTGGAAAGATTGTAGATAATGCAATGGACTCTTTGGAAAAAGAGAATTCAGATTTAAAAGGAGTGCTTCCAAAAGTTTATGCTCGTCAAAATTTAGACCCTACCACTCTTAGTGAACTAATAAATTTAATCAGCAAAATTGCTTTAGGCGATGCTAAATCAAGAAGTGCTGATATTCTTGGACATGTCTTTGAATATTTCTTGGGCGAATTTGCATTAGCAGAAGGAAAGAAAGGTGGTCAGTTCTATACGCCAAGAAGTGTAGTTGAATTATTAGTGGAGATGTTAGAACCTTATAAAGGCAGAGTGATGGACCCCTGTTGTGGTTCGGGAGGTATGTTTGTTCAATCAGAGAAATTTGTCAAAGACCATCAAGGAAGTATAAATGATATTTCCATTTATGGACAAGAGAGTAATCAAACCACTTGGCGACTGGCAAAAATGAATCTTGCCATTAGAGGAATTGACAGCTCACAAGTCAAATGGAACAATGAAGGTTCCTTTCTGAATAATGCACATAAGGATGTAAAAGTAGATTATATAATTGCCAATCCTCCATTTAATGTAAGTGATTGGTCAGGTGATTTACTACGTAAGGATGGACGTTGGAAATATGGAGTTCCTCCTACTGGTAATGCTAACTACGCTTGGATTCAACATTTTATGTATCATCTTTCTCCAAGTGGACAAGCTGGTTTTGTTTTGGCAAAGGGTGCTTTGACATCTAAATCTTCTGGTGAGGGTGATATTAGAAAAGCTTTAATTGATGAAGGATTGATAGATTGTATTGTCAATCTACCTTCAAAATTATTCCTTAATACTCAAATACCAGCTTCACTATGGTTTATGAGTCGAAACCGTAGTAATGGCAAGTTTCGTGACCGTAGAAACGAAATCCTTTTTATAGATGCTCGAAATATGGGGCATTTGATTAATCGAAGAACCCGTGTTTTATCTAATGGAATTGAAGACCCAGAAGATAATGACATTAAAGTAATTGCGGACACTTATCATAATTGGAGAAATCCCGATGGCCAATATGAAGATGTTAAAGGCTTTTGTAAAGCAGCACCAATTGAAAGAGTAAAAGAACTGGATTATGTTTTGACCCCAGGACGATATGTAGGCTTGGCAGAGGTTGAAGATGATTTTGATTTTAAAGAACGGTTTGCCAGTCTTAAAGCAGAATTTGAAGAGCAACTCAAAGAAGAAACAACCTTGAATGAACGAATATCTAATAATCTTTCAAAAATTAAATTAGATGAGTGATTGGAAGGAATGTGAACTACAAAATATTGCGGAAGTTCAAACGGGACCTTTTGGAAGCCAGCTTAAAAACGAACAATATATAACTGGGGGAACCCCTGTTATAACCGTTGAGCACATCAATAATTTTAGAATTGATGATTTTGATTATCCAAGTATCACAGATGAAGATAAAGAAAGACTAAGTAAGTATCTTTTAAAAGCAGGCGATATTGTGTTTACCCGAGTGGGTTCGGTTGATTTAAGTGCCTTTGTTCAGCCTCATCAAGATGGGTGGATGTTTTCTTCAAGAATGCTTAGAGTTCGACCTAATGATACAATTGACGCAAGGTTTTTGAGCTACTTTTTTCAACAAAAAAGATTTCGTCAATATATTTTAAACATTGCAGTCGGTGCAACAATGCCATCTATTAATACTGGCATACTAAAGGGACTTCCAATTTCTTATCCACCAATACCCGAACAAAAAGACATCGCCTCCGTCCTCTCCAGCTTAGATGACAAAATAGACCTCCTCCACCGCCAAAACAAAACATTGGAAGCGATGGCGGAAACGCTTTTTCGGGAATGGTTTGTGGAAGGAAAACAAGAGGGTTGGGAAGAAAAACCATTAGAAAAAGTAACAGACATTGGAATTGGACGAACTCCACCAAGAAAAGAGTTTCATTGGTTTACAAAAGATAATAATGATATAAAATGGGTGTCAATAAAAGATTTAGGGGAAAGTGGGTTATTCATTTTTGATACATCTGAATATTTAACCAAAGATGCAGTTGAGCAATTTAATATTCCAATAATTCCGAAAGAGACAGTAATACTCAGTTTTAAGATGACATTAGGAAGGGTTGGAATAACAACTGAAAATATGCTTTCAAATGAAGCTATTGCCCACTTTAAGTTTAATGACGATACACCTTTTTGCAAAGAGTATTTATATTTCTATTTGAAGACTTATCCATATCAAACTTTAGGTAGTACATCTTCAATAGTTACATCAATAAATACTCGAATGATTAAAAATTTACCGATAGCGATTCCTGACTATAAATTATTGACAGAGTTTGAAAGTAATGTGAAATGTCACTTTGATAAAATCAAATCGAATCAAGCTCAAATTCGCACTTTGGAAAATCTAAGAGACACTTTATTGCCTAAACTTATGAATGGCGAAATAAGAATACCAGCGAATGGATAAGCTTAAAAAAGTCATATCAGAATATGGGCATTGGGATGGTTTATCTCAATACATTGATAGAATCGAAACATTCTATGAAGTAGACTTTAGTCAAGCTTTAGGCAATTGTAAAACCATTCTTGAATCAGTAGGCAAGGAAATATGTGATAAAAACGGAAGAGAATTAGGAAAAACACCAAGTGTCAATGCCGTTCTAAAAAATGCTTTTTCCTCTATGGGGTTTTCAAATACCACCTTAGTCAATCAAATTTCATCCTCATTAGCAACTATTGCACAGCAAATAGGAAACCTAAGAAATGAAATAGACCCTAATGCACATGGCAAAACCATGCAAGAATTAAAACTAAGGAACGATAAGCTAGATATTCTGACAAGAGAATTTTTGATTGATACAGTTGAAACAGTATCTGTTCTCTTGATTAGGACATTTGAAACTCAAGAAAGCAGAACACCAACAGAGAAATTAATTGATACTTTGGATTATTTGGAAGCAGAAGAATTCAATGAATATTTGAATGACTCCTTCGGAGATTTTTCAATGGGTGAGCTTTCTTATCCAGCAAGTGAGATATTGTTTAATGTGGATAAGCAAGCCTATGTAACGGAATATAAAATCTTTACAGAATCAGAAGAAGAATGACCAGAATCACAGAAAATACCATAGAAGAGTTTGCTATAAAACTATTGGAGCATTTGGGCTACGACTATGCCTATGCACCAGACATTGCACCTGATACGCCAAAATCAGAACGAGCAACCTATGAGGAGGTTTTGTTATTAGAAAGATTGGAAGAAGCAATACGTAGAATCAATCCAAGTATTCCTTCTGATTCACAAGCAGAAGCAATAAAAGAAGTACAACGGATTAACTCACCAGAGTTACTCAATAACAATGAAGCTTTCCACAGAATGTTGACTGAAGGAATCAAGGTAAGCTATCAAAAAGAAGGCAATCAAAGAGGAGATTTAGTTTGGCTGATTGATTTTGAGAATCCAAAAAACAATGAGTTTGTAGTCGCCAATCAATTCACGGTTATTGAGAATGGTAACACTAAACGACCAGATGTTATTTTATTCGTCAATGGTATTCCATTAGTTGTTATTGAGCTTAAAAATCCAGCCGATGAAAACGCAACCGTAAAATCTGCGTTCAAACAATTACAGACCTACAAAGCAATTATACCAAGTCTATTTACTTATAATGGCTTTATGATTATTTCTGATGGGTTAGAAGCCAGAGCTGGTTCGCTATCCGCTGGAATGACTCGTTTTATGAGTTGGAAATCAGCAGATGGACAGGAAGAAGCTTCCCATTTGGTAAGTCAAATGGAAACCTTAATCAATGGGATGCTGAACAAGGAAACCTTGTTGGATTTAATTCGCCATTTTGTTGTTTTCGAAAAATCAAAAAAGGAAGATGCAGAGACAGGTATTACGACCATTTCAACCATTAAAAAATTAGCCGCCTATCATCAATACTATGCTGTCAATCGAGCAGTAGAATCTACACTAAGAGCGACAGGTCATACTTTGGACAAAGAGACACCACCAAGTATGGCAATGGAAGACCCTGAAAGTTATGGACTAACAGGTGTCAAAAGCCAACCCCAAGGAGATAGAAAAGGCGGAGTTGTTTGGCATACACAAGGAAGCGGCAAATCCTTATCAATGGTTTTCTATACAGGAAAGATAGTATTGGCATTAGACAACCCAACCGTTT